>JAFOIR010000297.1 GCA_017420625.1 Bacillota bacterium | reverse complement strand
TTCTCTTTACGAACAATACGACCCGACGGATCAGGGTGACGAGCATCTGGCCATGTATGGACGGCCGTTTGAAAAATCGCTCTGCCACGCCTGGAGTGCGAGTCCCATCTATATCCTTGGTGTGGCCCATCTCGGGGTAAAGAATACCGGTATCGGATATGAGTCTTTCGTAGTCGATCCGGATCTCGGTGATCTTGAATGGATGGAAAGCTCTGTGCCGGTACCGGGTGGAATGGTTTTTGTCAAAGGCTGGCGAGATGAAGAAGGGCAGCACTACGAGATTCGTTCAGAGGTACAAGGCGGCGCAGCGGCTGATCCGGAACAAGCCGGTGGTTTAAGGCCGATCCAGCCAGACGAGACGATCACGATCCATAAACATAATAGATAAGGAGAGGCACGATAAAATGAAAATTGCTTCAACAGACATCAAACGACTGATCACTGTCAGACTCAGCCCGGGGGAGGATATCCTGCTTTCGCTGCGGGAGGCAGTGAAGACGGAAGGACTTCAAAATGCAGTGATTCTGGAAGGGGTAGGCTCTGTCCGATCCCATCACTACCACGTCGTATCTTCTCCTGTCAATCCGCCGGAGGAGATCTTTACCAAAGCCAACTCTCCTGCCGACATCGTCAATATCAATGGGATGGTGCTGGAAGGACGTGTTCATGCCCATATCGTCTTTGCGAATGAAAAGGTAGCGTATGGCGGACACCTGGAAGAGGGGGCGAAAGTCCTCACATTTGCCGTGATCGTGCTGGCCGAAGTCGATGCGGATCTTAGCGGCTATGACAGAATAGGGGAGGTATAAACATGTTTGATTTTGATCATCTGCCGGACCGCAGAAATACGGCGTCCTATAAATGGGATGTACCGGAAGGAGAATTACCGTTATGGGTAGCGGATATGGATTTTCCGGCGGCACCTTGTATCCGGGAAGCTTTTATCAAGCGGATCGAGCATGGTGTCTTTGGCTATAACATCATGCCGGACAGCTGGTATGAAGCTTACATCTCCTGGTGGCAGCGGCGGCATGACTTTACAATGGAGAAAGAGTGGCTGCTGTTTGTTACCGGTGTGGTGCCGGGACTTTCCAGCATCATCCGAAAGCTGACGACGCCCAATGAAAATGTTCTGATCCAGTCACCGGTCTATAACATCTTTTTCAGCACGATCCGCAACAACGGATGCCGGATTCTGGAGAGTTCTCTGGTATACGACGAGGATCAGCTCAGTTATCATATCTGTTTCGATGATCTGGAGAAGAAGCTGGCAGACCCGCAGACAACCGTCATGGTCCTCTGCAATCCGCACAATCCGGTGGGCAAGATCTGGGACAAAGAGACACTGATCCGGATCGCAGAGCTTTGCGAGAAGTATCATGTGATCTGTATCTCCGATGAGATCCATTGTGATATCACTGCGCCAGGAAAAAGTTATGTTCCTTTCCTTTCGGTTTCCGAGACGGCCAGAAAAGTTGGCATCAGTCTGATCGCACCGACCAAGTGCTTCAATCTGGCCGGACTGCAGACTGCAGCGATCTGTGTTCCTGATCCATTTCTGCGGCACAAAGTATGGCGCGGCATCAATACCGACGATATCGCCGAGGCAGGCAGTTTCGCCCTGACAGCGGTAGAAGCAGCCTTTGGAGAAGGAGAGCCCTGGCTGGAGGAACTGCGAAGCTATTTAGAAGAAAACAAGACCTTTGTACGGGAATTTCTGGCCAAGAATCTTCCCATGATCTCTCTGGTACCCAGCGAGGCGACATATCTTCTGTGGCTGGACTGCCGGAAACTGCCGCATCCGTCAGAAGATACAATCGCCAATACGCTGGAAACCTTCCTTCGTAAAGAGGCAAAAGTCTATCTGACCTCCGGCAGCGAATACGGAGCAAGCGGAGATGAATTTCTGCGGCTGAATATCGCAACTTCCAGAGCACGCCTGGAAGAGGGGATGAACCGTCTGAAGGCAGGCATTCAAGAATATATTCAACTATGAAAAAGACAATAAATGAGAAATTCCCGGATATAGATCAGAAATTCGATCTATATCCGGGAAATTTCTTTTTCGATGTTTTTACTTACAGCTGTAGGTCACCCAGTGACTCGCGTCTTTCATTGTTAAGATCCACAAACTTGGGTGCATTGATCTCTTTGGCAGCCTTAATGTCTTCCGCTTTCAGACCCTGCTGCATGGCATATTTTTTCAGTTCAGGATCCCGATCCAGCATACCAACCATACGATCGGCCATTTCCTCTATTGCTCTATGGGAAGACCTCTGATACAATGAGATCAGAGTGGCGAAGAGGAGGAAGAAAAAATGGAACCTGACATCAGGAAGATCCGATTTACCAATGAGGATAGGCCGAGCTCTGTCAATGTGAAGGATGCCTCGATCGGACTGGATCTGGATGTCAGTATCGTTTTTGAGGGAATCGTCTCTTTCCGAATGACAGAACCCGGACGCGGGGATATGAGCGATGCCCTTCGCGATTCGACGATGAATTTCGCCCGGATGTCGGTCCAGTCCCTGAAACCGGAAGAGATCGATGGCAGGAATCTTGCACCAAGCCAGGAAGCCTTTCACCAGATGACGAAACAGAAACTGGAAAACCAGTGGAGCGGCCATGGCATCGAGATCATCGATCTGGAGATCACCAGGTTTTTCATCCAGGAATCAGACAGGAACATGTTGGATCGCATCTACCGGATGGCGGAATTCAGAGATCCGGCTAAAGCAGCAAAACTTCTTGAAGAGCAGCAGGAAAAGCTCAGGGAGATGAATATCCAGACGGCCAAAGAGCTCGCAAAGATGGGCCCTTCCAAATGGAAATGTCCAAAGTGCGGTACACTAAATTCCGCCAAATTCTGCATGGAATGCGGGAAAAAGCGGGAATGGACCTGCGACTGCGGTACCGTCAATCTGGGCCGTTTCTGCACGGAGTGCGGCAAACCCAGGGCACTGGCCAAGCTGGAGAAGAAGAAATAGGATTACTTTGTTTTTTACCTGTGAATAATCATCAGGAGGCAGGATACTGGGATGAACGATGCAGAAAAAAGAAAACGTCTCTATGAGCTGCTGGGACCGCTCCCGAAAAGGGACGCTGCCATCAGCGCTGAAACGCTGTGGGTAGAGGAAAGAGAAGGCTATACCCTGGAAAAGCTGGTCCTGAGCTACAATAGCGAGGGATCAGACTCCCGGTTTTGGGAAAAGATACCGGCATATTTCGCCATGCCCCGAAAGGCTGGAAAGAACCTGGAGGATCCATCGGCTGATGGTGCAGCAGCACTTCCGGCTGTGCTTTTCTGTCATTCCCACGGCGGTTATGAACTCGGAAAGGACGAACTCATCAGG
Organism: Bacillota bacterium; assembly: GCA_017420625.1. The sequence goes on along the minus strand of JAFOIR010000297.1, from coordinate 20,551 downwards.
GGCATCCACTACATGTATGAGGTGCCCTACGTGGAAGACCTGACCCGGGCAGGCTATGCGGTGCTTTCCTTTGATTTCTGGTGCTTCGGCGACCGGCGAAAGGACTTTCATCCCCAAGTCGAATCGACACATACCTCCGTTACCGAGTCTGAAGTTTTCAAGGATATGCTCTGGCAGGGAGAAGTTCTCTGGGGCCATATGGTCTACGATGGCCTGAAGGCCTTTGATTATCTTCGGTCTCGTCCGGAGGTCGATCCGGAGAGGATCGCTTCGCTGGGAATGTCCATGGGTTCGACCCTTAGCTGGTGGCTGGCTGCGCTGGAACCGAAAATCAGCGTGTGCATCGATCTTTGCTGCCTGACGGACTTTGATGCTCTGGCTGCTGAAAACGGTTTCGACCGGCATGGCTTATTCTATTTTGTTCCTGGTCTTCGACGGGAATTTACGACCTCGGATATCAATTGTCTGATTGCACCAAGGCCGCACCTTGGCACGGTGGGTTTCTACGATCCGCTGACTCCGACGGCCGGAGTGAATAAGATCGAACGAGAGGTCACAGCTTATTATGATACGCTTGGCGCTGAAGATCATTTCCGAGTGCTCCGTTATCCGGTTGCACATCAGGAAACCCAGGTCATGCGCCGTGATGTAATGGATTTTCTGAAAGAATACCTGTGAGGAGGAGAAAATGGAAGAAAAAGTCAGAAACTTTGATGAAGCGCTCGCTGTGATGAAAGAAGCTGGCGTAGAGCCCATCAACAGCCCCGGGGCCGGACATGTTGAACTGGCAAGAAAGCTGGCAAAAGAGCTGATCAGTCAGATGAGCCTGAAGGAAAAAGCCCATATGCTGAGCGGTCACTGGAATACGCTGAACGGTATGCTGCATGGGCGGGTCTACAACTACGATCCCATCGCCGGCGGCGGATGCAAGCGCTTAGGGATCCCGCCGGTCCTGTTTTCAGACGGACCGCGCGGCGTGGTCATGAAAAATGCCACCTGTTTCCCAACTTCCAACACCCGTGCGGCAGCCTTCGATGATTCTCTGGAAGAGGAGATCGGAGAGGCGATCGCAAAGGAATGTATCGCCCTCGGTGCGAACTATTTTGCCGGTGTCTGCATCAACCTGCTGCGCCATCCTTCCTGGGGACGTGCGCAGGAAGCCTACGGCGAAGACCAGTTCCTGACCGGCCGCTACGGCGTCAGCCTGACCCGCGGCCTGCAGAAATACGGTGTGATCTCCTGTCCCAAGCATTACTATATGAATTCAATTGAGAACCTGCGTTTCTCCGTCTCCGCCGATGCGGATGAGGAAACGCTACGGGATGTCTATCTCTATCATTTTGAGGAGTGCTTCAAGGCTGGCGCTGGTTCCGTTATGTCTGCCTATAACCGGGTGAATGGTCTGTACTGCGGTGAAAACAAAGAAGTTTTCGATCATCTGAAGGATCTCGGCTTTGAAGGATTCTCCATTTCCGACTTTGTCTGGGGCGTTCACGATGGTCCGGAAAGTCTGAGGGCTGGTCTGGATATCGAGATGCCAATGACTATGAAGCGCGGAGGAAAACTGATCCGGGCAGTCAAAAACGGCCGGATCAAAGAAGAACTGCTGGATGAACACTGCGAGAACATCATCGCGACCCTGCTCCGGTTCCAGAACATCTACCGTGAGCAGAAGATCGGTAAGGAAGTTATCGCCAGTGAAGCGCACAGAGCCCTGGCAAGAAAAGCCATGGAGAAGGGTGCCGTTCTTCTGAAGAACGATCAGGTCCTTCCTATTCGCGATACCAGTACGAAGATTGCGCTGGTCGGCCGATTTGCGGATGACAAGGTCATCGGCGATCATGGTTCTTCCATGGTCCATCCGCCATACATCGTTACGCCCTATGAAGGCATCTCTTCTGTCTATTCCAACGTCACTCTGGCTTCGACCAACGAAACTCTGCCGTGTCTTGCAGCAGCGGAGCAGGCTGATGTCATCATTGCCGTACTGGGCAATAACTATCGGGATGAAGGTGAATTTATCACCAACTCGAATCCCAAGCTCGTTACCGGCGGCGATCGTAAGTCCCTGAGGCTTCATGCGGATGAGGTAGGGCTGATCCGTGAACTGAAGAAGACCGGCAAACCGGTGATCGTCATTTTCTACTCCGGTTCCGCGATCATTACGACGGAGTGGAAAGACAGTGCGGATGCGATCCTCTATGCCGGCTATCCGGGCATGGAAGGCGGAAATGCTCTGGCATCCATCCTGAGCGGTGCTGTCAATCCTTCCGGCAAGCTGCCATTTACAGTGGCTATGGATGAGAAGGACTATCCGGACTTCCCCTATTCAGACGAGAAAGATCAGCACATCCGCTACGGCTATTATCATGGCTATGCCCTGCTCGATAAAGAAGGCAAGAAGGCGGAATATCCCTTTGGATATGGTCTTTCTTACACGAGCTTTGCTTATTCAGATGAGAAAGCAAAGAAGACGGAAGAGGGAATCGAAGCCAGCGTAAAGGTAAAGAATACCGGCGATGCAGCTGGCGAAGAAAGCGTACTGGTATTTGTCGGATCGAATCTCCCGAGCAAACCGAAGAAGCTCCTGAAAGGATACCAGCGGACCTTCCTGGAGCCCGGTGAAGAGAAGGAAGTGAAGATTCAGATTGCGAAAGAAGACCTTCGTCTGTATGATCCGGAAAAGAAAACCATGATCATCCCGGAGGATGTGACGGTATATATCGGCAGAAATGCTGAAGATCTGAGGCTCGTCAAATAAACTTGAAAACAAGAGGAAACGGTTATGAAAACACGTGAACAGCTCGAAGCAAAAGATGCCCGCGAGCTTCAAATGCGGGAAAAACAGCTGGCCAAGCCGGATTACAAGCTGTATCTGCTGGTGCTGTGTGTCGTGATCGTGCTCGTACACATCGTGGACGAGATCGCGACGAATACCCCCAGTATGGTGGAGAGCAATGCCATCAAACAGTTCTTCCCCAACCTGGATCTTTCGACCGGCAAGGCTGCGATGGTCGCCATCACATCCCCGCTGGGCATGATCTCCATGCTGGCACCATTCTACAAAGCCCTGGCTGATAAATTCGGCCGGAAGATGTTCCTGGTCGTCAATACCTTCGGCTTTGCCGTGGGTATGATCATCGCTTTCTTTTCAACCTCGATCATCGGCTATGCGATCGGCTATGCCGTCACCATGTTCTTTATTGCGCACGACATGCAGGTCGTTTATATTCAGGAATCCGCTCCTCCCAAACATCGTGCGACGATCTACGCCGTGACCAAAGGCATCGGAACCTTCGGCCTGCTGGCTGTTCCCATGCTGCGCCGTGTGTTCGTCGATCAGGATCCGGCGCTGTGGAAAAACGTCTACCTGATTCCCGGCATCATGGGAATCGGTGTAGCTGTTCTGGCGTTCCTCTTTGCCAGAGAGTCCAAGGTTTTCCTGGAGCAGCGAGTCAATCATCTGAAGCAGCCCTTTGAGGTACGCTATCCGGTCAAACAGAAACTAACCAGGGAAGAGAAGAAGGCCAAAAAGGCCAGCGCAGCCAAAAGCGGCGTCTTCCGGGCAATCCGGTATCTGTTCAAGAATAACGCAGATCTTCGCTGGACAACGATCGCGATCATCTTCTTTGCGCTGGGCATGATGGGCATCACCGGCAATATCAACGTCATCATGGCGACGGGCATGACCGAGACCGAGATCACGAACGCACAGACCGTCTATTCCTTCGGCTATGCGATCATTGTCATCATCTTCGGACTGGTGGGTGACCACCTGGGCCGCAAGGTCACCGTTCTTCTGAACGGGATCATGTCGATCATCAGCTTTATCCTGTTCGTCTTCGGCGTACGCGGCGGTTGGAACTCCTGGCTGCTCGGCGTTTTGTATTCCGGCTTCCTTGGCGGCTACTGGACCTGTCAGGACTATATGGTCTTCATGGCTTCCGAGAAGGTACCTACCAAGATCCGCGGATCCGTGCTGGGCGGACTGAACCTTTTGCAGTATATCGGTATCTTCGGCGGTATGTTCTTCCTGACGATCGCAGAGATCTTTATCTCGGATCAATGGATCGGCATTGCCTGCGCGATCAGCGCCATCCCGGGCATGATCGTCGGTATGATCCTGATATTGCTTCACTCGAAAGAGACCAAGGGAACAAACTTCGAAGAACTGGATCAAGCGGAAGAGGCCGAAGAACTGGCCTGATCTGCTATATCATAAAAAAATAGAAAAGTTAAGGCCGCCAGGAATGAACACAGCGTTCATTTCCGGCGGCCTTTTTTGTGGCGCCTCGATATGGGCAGACGTTTTACCTTAATCTGTTGATCTTCGCAATCTCAGCGATCACGATCAGCCGCATGGTTTTTTCCAGCGGTTTTGCAGGGTCGATGTTGGTGATGACTGATTTATCCTGCTGAATGATCGCAACCACATTGATGGAGTATTTCTGACGCAGATTGAGTTCGATCAGCGTCTTGCCAGCCCAGTCGTTCTGAACAGGAATCTCCAGCATGGAAACATCCTTGGACAGCTCAATGATATCCACAAAGCCGGCGCTTAAGAGGTTCTTGGCCAGCCGGATACCGGATTCGTTCTCCGGGAAAATGACATGGTCGGCTCCAACCTTGCTCAGAATCTTGCAGTTCATTTCACTTCCGCATTTGGCGATGACCGTTTTGACGCCGATCTCCTTGCACAGCATGGTGGCCATGACGCTGGCTTCCAGGCTGCTTGCCATTGCGATTACTACGACGTCAATACTGGCAATGCCAAGCTGCCGGATCACTTCCACATCGGTGACATCGGCACATTTGCAGTAAGGAATTTCTGCCGCAGCCGAATTAACTCTGTCTTCGTTGATATCAACGGCCAGTACTTCAGCCCCAGCCTGCACCAGTTCTTTGGCAACTGCCATTCCATATCGGCCAAGTCCGAAGACAGCATAGGATTGATTGATACTCATCGGGATCCTCCTGTAATTCTATCCGACACTAATCTGTTCGGACGGATTCTTGATAATATTGGGTTTGCCTCGCCTGGTATTGAGGGCAACAAACAGGGATACCGGACCGACTCTTCCCAGATACATCGTTACGATGACGACGATTTTTCCAAGAGGTCCAAGGGTGCCGGTAAAATTGCGGGAAAGTCCAACGGTAGCGGTCGCGCTGATCGCCTCGTAGAGTACATCCATCACGTCCGCGTTGGTCAGTGCTTCCAGCAGAACAGCTGCCACAAACTGAATCAGGAACGCTACACAAGTGACTGCGACTGCTTTACTGACGGCACCTTTCTTGATCGTACGCTGAAACAGCGCACCGTCATCCCGGTTTTTAATACTCGAAAAGGCGGAGACGAACAGAACAGCGATGGTAACGGTCTTGATGCCGCCGGCAGTACCGGTCGGTGATCCGCCGATAAACATCAGCCCTAAAGATACGATCGAAGAGGCATTGGAGAGGTTTTCCTGCGGAATCGTAGCGAATCCGGCAGTTCGGGTCGTCATCGACTGGAAGAAAGAGACCATCAGCTTCTGCGGAAGCGTCAGATCCTTCAGGGTAGCCGGGTTGTTGTATTCAAAGACAAAGAACAGAAGAAAGCCAACCAGAAGAAGCGAAAACGTCATCGAAAGTGCGATCTTGCTGTGCAGGGTCAGAGCGGAAAAACCCATCCGCTTGCCTTTGCGGGGATTCCGGAGTACCGAGAGCACGTCCCACCAGACGATAAATCCGATACCGCCCAGGATAACGAGCAGGGAAGTCGTCAGGTTGATGATGGGATTGAGGGCATAATCACACAGACTGTTCTCAGACAGGATATCGAGTCCCGCGTTGCAGAAGGCGGAGATGGAATTGAAAACGGAGATCCAGATGCCTCTTGCTCCGTACTGCGGCACGAAGACTGTCATATATAAAAGCGCTCCGGCGCCTTCCACGATCGCGGTCCCGAGGAGCACGTTTTTCACGAACTTCACGATACCTGACAGTGTATTGAGGTTGAAAGCATCCTGGATGAGAATTCGGTCTCCGATCCCGATCCGCTTGTGCAAGCTCAGCATCATGGTCGCCATGACCGTCACGACGCCGAGACCGCCGATCTGAATTAAAACCAGGATGACAACCTGTCCGAACACGCTCCAGGTGGTAACGGTCGGAACGGTGACCAGACCCGTGACGCAGACGGATGTCGTTGAAGTAAACAGGGCATCCAGGTAGGGAACCGCCTGGCCGGTGGCGGAACTGATGGGTAAAGCCAGCAGTACGCTTCCGATCAGGTCTGCCGCCAGAAAGGTCAGCATAATTATCTGTGTAGTCGAAAGATAAAATCTCTTTTTCATCATTTCGCGGCTTCGTGACGAGCGCGAAGTTCCTCCTTGATTTTCGGATAGATCTTATCGAGCGTATAGGCAAACATGATCACAAAGACCAGCAGCTGGAAGATGGCCGGTACGTAGGTATAGACAGCGACAAGCGAAGCATTGCCGGAAGCAGACTGGACTGCCTGAGAGGCATCGAAACCGCCGGCGCCTAAGATCCAGCCGAGAACGGCTGTACCCAGTGCGATACCGAACTTACCCATACACTGAAGCATGGCAGCACCGAGACCTGCGGAGGAAATACCGGTTTTCCACTCGCCGTAGTCGATGGAATCAGCACACATACCGTAGATCAGCGGACCGGTCATGCCGAAGGCAATGCCCTTGACAGCATTAACAGCTAAAATCAGCGGAAGGCTGGAGGGAGAGATCAGACAGGAAAGAAAGGCCAGTGCCAGGATCGCAGAACCTGTCTGATAGATGACATGTTTCGGAAGCTTCTTCACCAGCAGAGGTGAAAGGAAGATGAGCGAGAGAACCTGCGCGCCAGTCTGTGCGTTGGTGATCAGACCGGTGGAATCCACGTTCTTCAGGATATACTGTGCATAGTAGACGGAAGAACCGGAAACCAGTCCCATCAGGACATAGGAGATCAATGATGCACCAAGCAGGATCAGCAGATACTTATTCTTTACGATGGAAATCAGCGAATCCTTTACAGAGACAGAAGTATCCTTCGCATTACCGGCAACACGCTCTTTGGTCGTTGCAAAGGTCACAAGACCAAGAATAAAGGCAGCAGAGCCGATGACGATCATTGCTCTGGTCCAGCCAGCCTGGGATTCCACACTGCCGCCGCCAAAAGCCCGTACCAGATACAGCATCGAAGCATTGACCAGCACCTGAGAACCAAAGGCAAAGATGAGCCGCAGGATCGACAGGGACTGACGCTCCGAGGAATCCTCGGTGAGGAACAGGTGCATGCTCGAATAGGGAACGTTAAAGGCTGTGTAGAAGATCGTGGTGACCATGTTGTACCAGACGAACATCCAGATGTACTTTGCATGGACAGAAAATGCAGCCGGAGCTGAAAAAAGCAGTACAGCGGAGAGTGCCAGCGGAAGGGCCATTGTCAGAAGATAGGGGCGGACCTTGCCGAAGCGGGATTTCGTCCGGTCGATCAGAAATCCCATCAGGATGTCAGAAACACCGTCCAGGATCTTGGAGATCGATACGATCGAGACCGCAGCTGCAGTCTCGATCCCGGCTACACTGGTACAGTAAAACAGAAAATACAGCGAGATCGACTGCCAGATCAGACAGCTTGCAAAATCACCGAAGGCATAGCCAACCCGTTCACGGACTGGAAGACGGACAGAGGCAGATGAATGAGACATGGAAAACCTCCAGAAAGGAAAAGAGGAGAAGATGCTGCTCCGAGCGGCATACTGGAATTACAAGGCAGCGGCTGTACGGTTGAACAGCTGGACAAAAATGAAGGCGATGATCAGTAAAAGAGCACCGATGATCATCAGATGCGCAAACTTGTTTTTGGGACGTTTGGCGACGCGCTCTTTATATTCACGGTAGGATTCGTGCTTGGATCCCCACTGACGTCCTAGCTGGAAGAGGGCACCCAGCTGGCGAACAGAGTAGGCAACACCGTCAAAGGCACCTTCCTGAGCAACAAAGATGATTCCGCCGAAGCCGAACACCAGAACGCCGGCAGCGAAGAAGGCATCCGCCATGATCCGAAGGCGTGCAAAGGAAAGGATCGCATCCTTCTGAACGGAAGACAGGACAGCATCCCCTGAGGCAACACCGGAAATCACAAAGTAAGCAGCATCCCGGCTCATAGCCATATCACCGGCCGTTCCTACGACCAGACCGCCGTCGACCGCAAACTGCGCTGTACGCGCATCGGAGAAATAACCGATCGCCCACAGGCAGAAAAGGACAACACCGGCAGCTATGATGAGTGCGGCTGCGTACCGAACAAGTGCTCCCTTGCCTGTAATAAGAGGACGGCGAGTGTTTCCCGCCGTCCCATTACCCGCGTCTTCACGCGGTGCATTTGCATGCAGATTAGAGTTATCAGACATTATTTGTTATATTCTTCCTGATACTTTTCGAATTCCTTGGTGGTGCAGCGCACAAAGTGGCCCGGCACGATCTCGCGGAACTCGGGTGTTTCGGTGGAATATTCATGATCGACCAGCGGATTGTAGCGGATCCGGATACGACCCTTTTCACTCTCGGGATCAGGCAGCGGGATCGCTGACAGAAGCGAGCGGGTGTAGGGGTGCAGCGGATGCGCAAACAACTCGTCAGAGGTCGCCATCTCGACCATGTTGCCGAAATACATAACGCCGATACGATCGGAGAAGTACTTAACAACAGAAAGGTCATGCGCGATGAACAGAATGGTCAGGCCCATGCTGGCACGAAGATCGTTCAGCAGATTGATGACCTGCGCACGGATGGAAACATCCAGTGCGGAGATCGGCTCGTCGGCGATGATGACTTCCGGATTCATGATGATCGAACGGGCAATACCGATTCTCTGACGCTGACCGCCGGAGAACTCATGCGGATAACGAGTCGCGTGTTCTTCCACGAGGCCGACCGTTTCGAGCATCTCTACGACTTTCTTGTCGATATAGGCATTGTCCTTGATACCTTTGATACGAAGACCTTCAGCGATGATCTCCTTGACCGTCATACGGGGATCAAGAGAAGCGACAGGATCCTGATAGATCATCTGGATCTGGGTCACGTCGCCGTGTTTTCTGGCGTCCTTATGATCTTTTTTAGCGGAGGCGATCATCTCACGAAGTTCAGCGATCCGTTTGTTGGCTTCTTCGACTTCTTTCTCGGAAAGCTTGTTCTCGAGGGCGGAGCCGTCCTTGGCCTTGCCGGCGATCCTGGCCTTGAGTTCCTTGATCTCCTGCTTGTAGGCGTAGGTACCTGCAACGATCCGTTTGCCTTTGAAGTAAACGTTGCCGCTGGTAGCATCATACAGACGAATGATGGTACGTCCGGTCGTGGTCTTGCCGCAGCCGGATTCACCAACAAGGCCGAAAACCTCGCCCTTCTGAATATCGAAGGAAACATCGTCGACAGCTTTCTTCAGGCCTTCACCTTTGCCGAAATACATACACAGATGCTCGACGCGAAGGATCGGATCATTCGTTTTAACTTCACTCATCTTATCCTTCCTCCTTCGTCATTTCTGCTTTTTTTGCTGCATTTCTTGCCTGGATACGGGCAAGACGTTCGAGGATGACCTTCGGCATCTCGATCTTCGGGGCTCTCGGATCCAGCAGCCAGGTAGCCGCATAGTGGGTATCGCTGATCTGGAACATCGGCGGCTGCATTTCGAAGTCGATCTCCAGCGCGTTTGCGTTACGCTCTGCAAAAGCGTCGCCCTTCGGCGGATAGATCATGTTCGGAGGCGTACCGGGGATGGATTCCAGTTTTTCTTTGGTATCGAGGTCGGGAACGGAAGCGAGCAGTGCCCAGGTATAGGGATGAGCAGGCTCGTAGAAAACGTCCTTCGCAGTACCGTATTCAACGATCTGGCCGGCATACATAACCGCAATACGGTCTGCCATGTTGGCGACGACGCCCAGGTCGTGGGTGATGAAGATAACGGAAAGGTTCCGCTGTTTCTTCAGATTGTTGATCAGTTCGAGGATCTGTGCCTGAATGGTAACATCCAGTGCGGTCGTGGGCTCATCGCAGATCAGAATATCCGGGTCTGCGGTCAGGGCGATCGCGATAACGATTCTCTGACGCATACCGCCGGAGAACTCGAAGGGATACTGACGGAAACGACGGCGCGGGTTATCGATGCCGACACCTTCCATCAACTTGATAGCGCGCTCACGGGCAACGTGATTGGTCAAACGATAAGCGGAGTTCTCCGTCTGCTCTTTCAGGTAATCGACGATCTCCAGTGTACGAGCGGAGAAATCAGCATTCTCATTCGCAGCAAGTTGTGCTTCAAAGTGTGCGATCTGCTCATTGACGGTATCTGCCATATCCTGACGGGCAGCATCGAGGTTGACCAGGTTCATGGGAATGACTTCCCAATCCGGGGTCTTGCCCTTATCGATGATCCGCTGATGCTTCGCGCTCATACGGGCAAAACGTTTTTCTTCCTTGGCGTTACGCTGGAAACCGCCAAAGTACAGGTCTACAGCATAATCGATGGAGGAATCGAATGTGTGAGTCAGAGAGTCCTTGGTTACTTCCAGAGGATCGAGACATTTGATGACGGCTGCTTTCATTTCCTTGACTGCAGCTTCGACTTCTGCCTGAACCGGCTCTGCCTTCTGAAGCGGTGCCAGGTTCTTTTTCATGATCTCGATCGCTTCTTTGCGGGCTTTATCGGTCTGTTCTGAAGAGTAACGGACCGCTTTTTCTGCTTTGGCGATAAATGCATCCATAAAGCCCTGTTCGGTCTCCTTATGGGTCAGTGCATTCATCTCAGCAACAGATGTTTTAGGAATCTCATTTTTGACGTTCTTCAGGTAGTACCCAAGCGTAAAGGTGTTGGGTTCATCATAGGAAACCGCTTCTTCCAGCACCGGAATGGCTTTGGCAAGAGCTGTCCTAACAGGCGCATAGCCAGCCTCATCCTTCGGCATGCCGGCAGCTTTGACAGCAGCGACAGCTTCGTCGAGCTCAGCGGCGCGGTCACGGACTACGAAATAATCCTTGGAACGGTTGGCTGCATGGACAAACTGCGTGATATCCGTATGCAGTGCAGCGTCAAACGCCTTGCTGTCGATACGAAGGATCGCATTCTGTGCCAGGGCCAGTGCTTCGTTCGCATTATCAAGTGCTTCCGTGTAGGAAGTTTCCAGTTTGGCGTGCTCAAGACCAAAATCTTTGAACTTTGCAAGGTCAGACTGGGCATCAGTGATGCCGACTTCCTTCATCTGCGTATCCAGTGCATGGAACATGTTTTTCATGTTCGCTTTGCTCTCTTTGCGCAGTGCTTTGTTCTTCAGGATCATAGCTTCGGTCAGCTGCTGGCCGACACGCATGATGGGGTTCAGGGAGGACAGGGGATCCTGGAAGATCATGGCGATCTTGTCACCACGGACTTTCTGGAATTCCTCTTCGGTGATCTTCATCAGATCTTTGCCGTCATAGAGGATCTTTCCGCCGTCCTTGATGGCGTTGTTGGCCAGAATACCCATGATAGCACGGGAAGTAACAGACTTACCGGAACCGGACTCACCAACGATAGCGAGAGTCTCACCCTTATACAGGTCGAAGTTGATGTTGCGGACCGCCTGGACTTTACCATTGACGGTACGGAAGGAGATCTTCAGATCTTTGACTTCAAGTTTTTTCTCAGCCATTATTCGTCTCCTCCTCTTGTTTTCTTGTCGGAGCTGCGAAGCAGCTCGGGCCGATGATCAGAGATTGTCTTTTTGCTGCGCATATCATTCATCGGCTCCTCTCAATGATGGGTTGAACGCATCGCGCAGACCATTACCGAACAGGTTGAAGGAGATCTCCAGCAGGGAGATGAAAACAGCCGGAACAGCAATGATGTGCGGGAACGTAGAAAGGTAAGCCTGTCCGTTGGCAAGCATGGTACCGATCGAGGTCAGACCGGAGGTCTCCAGGGAGATGATGCCCAGATAGGACAGCATGGACTCGGAGAAGATAACGCCCGGGATGATCAGAACCGTCGAGGTGATGATGGTACCAAGGGAGTTCGGCAGGATGTGGCGGAAGATCAGGCGTTTATCGGAAGCACCGAGGGTACGGGCTGCCAGGATATACTCCTGATTCTTGAAACGGTAGAACTGTGTACGGACACGATGCGCGATGCCGATCCATCCGGTGAGGATGAAGGCAAAGAGCAGGGAGACCAGCGGTCCTACCTGTTTCGCCAGATGCATCTGGAACAGGGTTGCCACAACGATGAACGGAACAGAGGCCAGAACATCGGAAATACGCTCGAGGATCAGGTCGATCGCGCCGCCGTAGTATCCTTCGATGGCACCGTAGATGACGCCAATAAAGAAGTTGATGGCGGAAACAGAGATCGCCAGGACAAAGGAAAGACGAGCGGCATAGCCGAGGCAGGCGAAGATATCCTGACCGTGCTGGTTGGTACCCAGCAGATGGTTCGGATAGAAGCCGTTCTTGTAGTGGTAATATTCGCGGTACAGTACACGGCAGCGGTAACCGGACTGGTTCTTGGCTGCGTAGGTGTACCAGGTTTCACCATCTGCTCCGCCGTTGTCCCCTTCAATACGAAGAGAATCGTATTTGGCGCGGTTCTTGTTGGAAGAGGTGTGATAGTTCGGAACGAAGATCGGGTTGCCTTGTTCATCATGATGAGCAGAGGTACCCTGCGTATTCTTGGTCTCGTCCGCCAGTTCATACCACAGGTTGGCTGCGTTGGAAACGGCGACGAAGTCGTTTTTATAGACAGCCGGCAGCGGATAGATGATCTGGATGTTGTTCTGGTTCTGATAATCCTGCAGAGCCAGATATTCCGTTTCTGTCATGTCCACATAGGTGAAACCGACTTTTTCATAGGAATCGACATACAGTTTGTAGTAGGTGGTCCCTTTGACGCTATCCTGATAGACTTCACGGACTTCCTTGACGGCGGAGTTGTTCTCCTCATAGCCGATGGAAGACAGATAATCATAACCAGCCTGTGTCTCGTTCTGTTCTTTGCAGCCATCCCAGCCGAGGAATGCAAATGTTTCGCACTTCGGAAGCAGCATCTTGTAGTAGCCGTCACGGAAGGAGACGTCGTACGGAGAAAGCAGCGGGATAAACAGGGCATAGAGCAGCAGGATCAGGATGATAATGGCCGCAGCGACGGAAGATTTATTCTTCCGGAAGCGGATCATGGCATCCTTGAAGGAACCGATGGGTTTGGTCGCCAGCTTTTTATCGGAAAGCTTGGTGCTTTTGATACGGGTAAACAGATCCGGAGACAGATCTTTATACTGTTCGTTAATCTTTTCGTTCATATCAGCGCGCTCCCATCTTGATCCGAGGATCGATAAATCCGTAGCTAAGGTCGATGACCAGTCCGGAAAGAAGACCAATCAGCGTATAGAATACGGTATCTGCCATAAAGAAGTTGTAGTCACGCAGGTTAACGGACTGAACAAACAGAGAACCGACACCGGGGATACCAAAGATCGATTCGATGATCAGTGAACCGCCGAGGATACCGATAAATTCACCAAGGATCATGGGAAGGATCGGAACCATGGCGTTTCTCATTGCGTGGCGGACAACTGCCTGAGTCTTCGTCAGACCTTTGGTCCGGGCGAGCAGCAGGTAGTCTCCGGTCAGAACCTCAGCCAGCTCGGCACGGGTGAAACGGGTCAGACCCGCAACCGTGTACACAGCCAGAGAGATAACAGCGGGTATCATGGATTTGAACATGGCCCAACTGAAGAATTCGGTGGTCTCACGGGACGCAACGGTCAGCGAGAACCAGCCGGTTTTGAAGCAAAGGAAATACTGTACGAGGAACGCCCAAACGTAACTCGGAACAGAAATGAAAAGCATGACCATTGTAGAAAGGAAATGATCCTGCCATTGATTTTTACGTAAGGCGGCATAAATGCCGAAGATCAGTCCCAGCGGGATCGCCACCAGGATCGAGTAAAGGTTGACGATGACGGAATAGGGAAGTTTGGTGAAGAAAACGTCCATAACTTCCTTACCGGCATACATCTGTTCTCCAAGGCCCATATCGCCGTGGAGCAGGTGCTTCCAGTACAGACCGTACTGGACCATGATCGGTTTGTTGTATCCCATGGCTTCACGTCTTGCCAGAATCAGGTTGACGTCTCGGCCCATCTGTTTGACGGCCGGCAATGGGAGAAGTTTGATGAGAACGAAACAGATCGTCGTGATGATCAGAAAGGTAAAGATCATCAGGATCAAACGTTTAAGTACATATTTCCCCATAACTACGAGACCCCTATAAATTAGAATAATAGGGGCTGCCGCCAAAGGGCAGGCAGCCCCTATTCCAGCTTAATTCGTGCTGTTGTTTAATCCGTTTACGCGGATTCAGATATTAGTAGGTCAGAGAACCAGCTACAGCCGCCCACTCGGTATCGTCGTAGTTGAAGGTGTAGTAACGAAGTCCGCCGAACTCAACCATATCGGTGTACTGCTGGACAGCATAGTCACCCTTCTGGGAAACCATGGAACCAACATTACGATAGTACATAGGAGTGTTGACATAGTTTGCAAGGTAGACATACTCCAGCTTAGCAAACAGAGCGCACTTGGAGTCTGCATCGTAGTTAGCGAATGCATCCAGAGTCAGGCTTCCATCGTTGGAGGTGATAACGGTCTTCTCATCGCCGTCAACCCACAGAGCCCATTTCTGCAGAGACTGGGTGAACTCTTTGCCATTGATGACCATGGTAACTTCAACAGCGTTGGAGTCGAAACCATATTCCATCTGGTTGGGGTCATCATTGATACCAGCATCGCAGTAGCACTCATACAGCAGAGTGAACGGAGAGTAGTTAGCGCCGCCCCAGGTAGAGAAGATCATGTCGGTCTGACCGGCATACATGGTCTCGTAGTAGTCGCCGTCAACTTTCATCTCAAGCTCAACCTTGCCTTCGAATCCAGTGCCTTCGCAAGCGGATTTCAGAGCATCGTTCAGGAAGTTGAACATCTTGACATAGATGTCATCAGACTGATAAACGCTCATGGTGATCTTAACAGGAGTTGTGCCATCCCAGGTTCCGTCGGTGGTGACCTGCGCATAAGCGGTAGCCATCAGCTGACGAGCCTGCTCGATGTCATAGCCGGTGATTGCATCGTAAGCTTCGTCGACATCGTCGAAGTCGCCGTCCGGACCGTAGGTCAGGCCGTACAGGTCGCAAAGAGCAGCTTTGGCAGCATCGTTGTCACGATAAGCAGCACCTGAGAATGGATCATAAACGTACAGGTAGTTCAGCATTCCGTAACCAGCGGAACCAGCAGCAGTGTAGGAAGCTGCGAAGGTGCTGCGGTCGATAGCCAGAGAGAAGGCCTTACGGAAGTTGAGGTTGCCAAGGATCTGAGTACCGCGCTCTGCCAGAGCAGTTTCATCGGTATTGAAGGTCAGCTTGGTGGTGTAGGACTGAGGAGTATAACGGATATAGTCGGAGGAAGCATATTTCTCCATGTCTTCCTGCTGAAGGCTGACGGTATCGATTTCGCCGTTCAGGAAGGAAAGAAGCTGAGTCTCATGCTTGCTGATGACCTGGGTAGAGATGACGTCAGCCTGCCACATTCCGGTGTGCTTGCCATCTTTGTATCCGTAGAAGTTGTCGTTACGAACGAAAGTGATCTGCTTGTCAAGCTCGAAGTAATCCAGCTTGTAGGGGCCGTAGGAAGCAGAAGTCTCCTGAGTGGTGCCGTAGGTGGTGGTGATCCTGCCATCAGCTTCGACCTTCAGAGCTTCGTACATATCCTGCTTAACCAGGTACATGGGCAGATAGTAGGGAACATAGTAGTTCGGGTTGGCAATAGGAGCCTGGAAAATGAAGGTCAGTTCATAGTCACCAGTCTTGATAATACCAACGGAATCCCAGGAAGCGTTTGCCGGATAACCTTCAACGGTACCCAGGTAGTCGCCGGAGTAGGACTCGTAAGCAGCACCAGCTGCCAGATAATCGGTATACAGAGATTTTGCGCTGAAAGGATCCTTGTCTTCTGCATCGGTTCCATCCTGAGAGTAGATGGTCTCGTCAGAAATCGGAAGGTAAGCGGGGATCTCTTCGCCGTTAGCATTGACATAACCAGCAGCATTCCAGAAGCCGATTGCATCAACATACAGCTGATCTTCAGTTCCGCCAGCAGCTAGGAATTCGGAAGTGGTCATGTCGATGGGGCTGAAAGCTTCCTGTCCCTGATAGAAGTATGCTTTGGCACCGACGATAGCGGCTTCACCAGCATACAGGCTGTCAGCACGACGGTTCAGCTGAGCGGGATCCAGCTGCTGCTGATAAGTGTAGATGTAGGAATCCGCATTGATCGGAGTTCCGTCATCCCAGCAAGCATCGGGATTCAGAGCGATCTTCCAGGCCTTACCGACTTCACCCTCATTAACGCCAAACTGTCCGACATAGTCAGCAGTAACGTCAACAGGATAATCAGCAGCCATCTCGGGGATGATAGCCCAACCGGTCTTGTCCGCGTTCAGAACGAACTCGTAGAAGCCCATGGACTGGAAGCCGAGCATGTAGCTGTCATCGTTAGTTTCCCAGGAAACCGGGTTCCAGTTAAGGTCAGTAGTAGCAGTCATTACATCGTTGTAGGTATAAACCTTCTCATCGGTGTAATCTTTTCCAGCGATACCGGCATAAGCTTCGTGGCTGACTTCGCCGCCCTCGGCAGAACCGGGGTTCATGGTGATTTCGCCAACATTGAATGCGGGATACTCGACTGCGGGCTCAGCATTCTCATCTACGATGCTGGGGCCTTCTGCGGTCTCGGTGCTGGAGCTTTCCTCTGTGGTGCTCTGTTCGGTTGCTTCAGAGGTTTCGGTAGCCTGAGATTCTTCAGTAGCCTGAGAAGTCTCGGTGGGCGTAGCCTGAGACTCTTCGGGAGTCTTGGTGCAGCCTGCAAGAACAGAAACGCACAGTGCTAATGCTAAAAATAATGCAAGATACTTTTTCATTAGCGGTTGTTTTCCTCCTTTGGAATATTATCAAACAGTCCGCATAGGCTGCTCTACATTATAAAAATATGGTGCCTATGCGGGAAGTTTGCAAACTATCATACTATGAATCAAGTCTCTTGTCAATATATTTGACTTTTTCGAAATGGCACAAAAACGACGCTTTAATGGGCTAAATTTAGAAAAATCGCACAAATGACGTATAAATGACGTTCGGATGATTGACGAAGGAAGGGTTTAAGAGTATGATTTGAATGTTTTCCTATATATATATGGAAGGAATCAAATCATGTTTCTGATTCAATCAGTGATTGCAGTCTATGTTGGCGCGGCTGTACTGCCGGCTGTTCTTTTGTTCTGGTATATTTATAAACAGGACCGCTATGAGAAGGAGCCCTGGCCGCTGCTTCGAAAGCTGCTTCTTTTCGGCGTACTGGCAGCGCTGGTTGCTGTCATTCTGGAAAAGCTGGGAACGTATCTGCTTTCTGTTTCTTTCTCTGAAGATCACCCCTACTATGTGATCGTTTTTGCATTTATCGTTGTTGCACTGGCAGAAGAATGCGCCAAGTACTTCCTGATGAAGGCAGTAACCTGGCGCAATCCGAATTTCAATTTCCGTTTTGACGGTATTATGTATGCGGTGACCATTTCACTGGGCTTTGCCGCATTTGAGAACCTGCTGTATGTGATTGGCTACGGCCTGTCGGTCGCACCGCTTCGGGCAGTGCTCTCGATCCCGGGTCATCTTTCTTTCGCAGTGGTGATGGGCTTCTTCTATGGCCGTGCACGGTTTGCCAGGAACAGAGGCATGCACGAGAGAGCGGAGCTTCTGCAGGTCGCCGCAGTGGCTTCCTCGGTTTTGCTGCATGGATTCTATGATGCGTGTGCTCTCACGAACTCCTGGCTTTCCACCGTGATCTTCGTGATCTTTGTTGTGGTTTTGTATGTCTCGGTGTTTTTCCTTATTCGTCGGGAATCTCGTCAGGATAGACCTCTATGGTGATCTTCAGATATTTCGCGATCTCATTCATGAGATTGCGCATTTTGATGGCGAAATCGTCCTGACCGCGGATGACACGGTGGTAAGGGTGCTTCTTCCAGCATTCATAGGTCCGATCATCCATGACGATGGCTTCTTCCACTGTTTCATAGCGGGCCTGGTTGCCTTCATAGGTATAGAATCGGGCGGTATCTCTGGCAGCTGTGACCAGATGGAATACGGCGTCATAGCGGGCTAGCAGTTCATCTTCGCTGCAGCCTAAGAATGCCAGCACTTCAGCAAATTCCTCATCGTTCATGTAGGCTTTGTTGTCCAGTTCGCCCCGGTCGCACACGATCAGCAGCTTTTCGGCCGGCATGGTTTTGGCCGCCTGTACAAACAGGTCTTCCTTGACCATCTGCAGCCGCATCTGCACTTTCTGGTATTCCGCATTCGTACCGCAGGTCCACGGCGCAACGCCGCCGCAAATCAGCTCGGTGGCTGTCTCCGGTACAAACAGGACCTTGTAACCTGCTTCAGTAAACACATGAGAGATCCAGCGCATTGCGGTCGACTTGCCGCCGCAGGGTCCACCGGTAATAACGATCTTTGTGATCTGCATGAAAGAGCCCTCCTTATATAGGGATTCCGACAAACATATTATAAGGAAGGAATCCGTCTTTTTCAAGGGAGAGTTCTCAATTTGCGCAAAACCAGTCTATCCTAAAAGCTGCGAGAGCGGCGGGGAGGTATCATGAGCTATACGATCCGGAATGTTCCGTTTATTTCTCAGCTTGAAAAATATCCCACCGGCTGTGAGAGCGTGTCGGCCGTGATGGCGCTTCAATACATCCTGGCTGATCAGTCACTCAGTGTAGAAGAGTTTATTGACAGCTATCTTCCCAAAGGTCCTGCACCCAGGATGGCTTACCCCCATCAGCGGGACGCGGCAGAAAAGCCGACCCTGATCGGACCGGACCCATGGGAAGTCTTTCCCGGCGATCCCTACAGCACCCATGGCTGGGGCTGCTTCGCCCCGGCACTGAAGCAGGCAATAGAAAAGTGTCTGAAAAAGAAGGGTATCGACCTCGAACCAGTCGAACTTTATCAATTACCGATCGATTATCTCTGTCATGAATATATCGATCGAGATATTCCTGTCATTTTCTGGGCGACGATCGGCATGGCAAAAGCCCATGAAAGTCTGGTCTGGAAGGCAGATACCGGCCGGGAGATCCACTGGATGAGTCCCATGCACTGTACTCTGCTGATCGGTTATGAGACTGAACCTGCCGATGATACAGGCAGCCGGATGGCATCTGTTATCTCTCACTATGTTTTTAATGACCCTACCTCCGGAGAGCGAGCCGTCTTCCCGGCGAAAGCGGTGGAAGAGGCCTACCGGGCTCAGGGAACGCAGGCGCTGGTGATCATCCCGCCGGAAGGTGTCAAAAAATGAGCATGAAACAAACAGTAGACAAAAGCCGGCTGTCCCGGCTGCTGATGCTGGCCTTGCCGGCGATCGCCGAGCAGTTTCTGATTACGATGGTCAACTATGTCGATACTGCCATGGTCGGATCCCTCGGCGCCAATGCGACCGCCGCGATTGCAGTTACCGCATCCTCGACCTGGCTGATCGGCGGTATTCTTTCTGCGGCCGGGGTTGGTTTCTCGGTCCAGGTCGCGTACTCTGTAGGCGCCGGAGACGCCCCTCAGGTTAAGAAGATCATCCGGCAGGCCCTTTTACTGGCACTTCTGATTGGTCTATCCGTTATGACGATCTGTCTTGCCATTTCCAAACAGCTCCCGGTCTGGCTTGGGGCAGCACCCGAGATCCTTGCGGATGCGAGAAGCTATATCCGCATCTACATGCTTGCGATCCCGTTTAACTGTATTAATGGAACGTTTTCCGCGATCCTTCGCTGTATGGGCGACACCAAGACGCCTATGCGTCTCAATACCGGCTCCAACCTGATGAATGTCGTTTTAAACTTCCTTTTCATCTTCCCGACCCGTCAGGTAAAGTGGCTCGGCGGCATCACCGTCCCAGGTCTGGGCTTAGGCGTTACCGGTGCCGCCATTGCATCGGCGATCTCCATGTCGACGGTTGGGATTATCCTTCTTTGTATCATCTTCAAGCGTAAGAGCCCCTACCGCATCAGTCTGAAAGAAAGCTATCGCCCGGACAAAGCGGTCATCGGCCGTGCGGTCAAACTGGGAATCCCGGTCCTCTTAGAGCGCTTACTTATGTCCGGCAGACAGGTTTTCATGACGAAGATGGTTTCCGGTCTTGGAACGGTCGCTCTTGCAGCCAATCACGTAGCTGTTACGGCTGAAGGCATCAGTTATATGCCCGCCTTTGGCGTCTCATTTGCAGCGACGACCATGGTAGGCCAGTCTCTTGGCGCCAAAGACAAAGACGGTGCCGCATATTACGGCAAACTTGCCGGATGGGTTGGATTTGCAATGTCTACCGCGATGGGTATCATCCTCTTCGCGCTGAGCATCCCGCTGTCGACGATTTTCAGCTCCGATCCGGCTGTCATCAGTCTGGCGGCACGCATG
>JAFOIR010000296.1 GCA_017420625.1 Bacillota bacterium | reverse complement strand
TAGAAAGAAAGGTTTTGTTATGCTGTTATTTGCAGTCGTTGATACGATCGTCGTCGTACTGCTCGTCTTATGACTTTTGAAGAAAAAGCAGGGAGAAAAATTTTCCAAAAAGTTTGTGATCAAAGCACTGGGCTTTGGCGCCCTGGCTGTTATCTCAGGTCTCCTTGTAGGGTTCGTTATTCCAGCGGATGGAATTCCCGGTATCGAGGATCCCCTGCCATCTGCTGTTCCAGTTCTACATGGGATACTACTATGGCAAAGCCCGCGTGACAAAAAAACCCGTTTATCATGTGCTGTCTCTATTGGTTCCGATCCTCTGGCATACCGTCTTTGATATGTTCATTGTTGCCATTCAAAAGACAGCAGGTCCGGACGGATTGGATAATCTTTCCGCTTCCCTGGCCGGAAAGACTACACAGCAGCTGATGGCTGATCCGAAGCTTGCTTCGATGCTTGCCATGGTGGATGATGAAAACTGTGTCATTCTGCTTGCTGCCGGCGATGTCACCCTGACAGCAACGCTTCACAACGGAAAGACTGTATCCTGCCTGATCCATATCGCAGAAGAATGATTAGTGAAGTAAGCCCCTGTTTTCCTGAATCGATTGGGATAACGGGGGCTTCTTATGTTTTTTTGTACAGAATTTGCTTTTGATGACTGAAAAAAACATCGGTAAAGGATAGTGCTGCTGTCTTTATTTATGGTATACTTATGGGAAATGAATCTCAATGAAGTGAATCTGTAATCTCCAAGGAGGACTATTTGTGGCAACCTATGGTTTTGTATACGACCAGACACGCTGCATCGGCTGCAATGCCTGTCAGATGGCCTGCAAAGATGGACATGATCTGGAACTTTCTCAGTTTTTCCGCCGAGTGCAGACACTGGAATATACCGATGATCAGGGGCAGCTTGTGGTCATGCATTATTCCGGCAGCTGCAATCACTGCCAGGATGCGCCCTGCGTGGAGCATTGTCCCACTGGTGCCATGCACCGGCAGGAGGATGGAACAGTCGCCGTTGAGCAGGAAAAGTGCATCGGCTGCAGCACATGCACCTGGGTATGTCCCTATGGTGCTCCGAAGGTGAGCCACAAAACAGGCCGATCCATGAAATGCGATGCCTGTCTGGACAGAAGAAAAGAGGGTAAAGAACCCCTCTGCGTGGAGGCCTGCCTGACCCATTGTCTTAAGCTTATAGATCTTGAGACCCTGTCAGATGAAGAAAAGGAGCGCTATACGAACACGCTGCCGATCCTTCCTTCCCCTGAAAAGACTCATCCGAACCTTCTGATTCTGGTAAAGGAAGGAGGCGCTTCATGGTAAAACAGTATCTTATTTTAGGCACCGGCATTGCCGGTCTGTCAGCTGCCCGGGAGATTCGCAATCAGGATCAGGACGCTGCCGTCACGCTGATCGGTGCGGAGATGGACAGTCCCTATCTTCGTCCGCTGCTCAGCAAAACAGATTTTCGTCATCTCCAGCGGCAGAAGATCCTTGCTGCGAAAGAAAGCTGGTATGAAGAAAACAGGATCACCCTGCTGAAGGCAGTCACCGTATCTGCCATCGATCTGAAGGCGCACCGGGTCTCCTGTTCCGATGGCAAAGTACTTCCTTACGATAAATGTATCTATGCCTTGGGGGCGGATTGTTTTGTGCCGCCCATTCCCGGCCGGGAAAAAGAAGGCGTACTCACACTGCGCAGCACCAGGGATTTCCATAATCTGAGAAAACGGTGTATGACCGCAAAAAAGGCCGTATTGATCGGCGGCGGCGTCATAGGTATTGAAATGGCCTGGGAACTGCTGCAGCTGGGTATTTCCTGCACGATTCTGGAGGCGATGCCTCGCCTCATGGCGCGTCAGCTGGATACGGAATCGGCGCAGCTGCTGCAGGAAAGGATCCTTCAAGCCGGGTGTTCCTGCTATACCGGCATACAGATCAGTGAGATCACCGGTGAAGACCGGGTGAGCGGTGTTTCTGCTGCGGATGGACGGCATTTTCCGGCGGATATCGTCATTCTTTCCACCGGAGTACGCGCCGTGACCGGACCAGCCCGGGAGGCGGGTCTTTCATGTGAGAGAGGTGTTGTGACCAATATGCAGCTCGTGACCAGCGATCCGGATATTCTGGCAGCCGGAGATTGTATCCAGTGCGGCGGTCCCAATCCTGGCCTCTGGAACTATGCCAGAATCTCCGGCGAGACAGCTGGGTACAATGCAGTTCATCCGGAAACGGCGAAAACCTTTGAGGCAGGATCCTTCCCTCTGATCATGTCAGCGGTGGGTATGGGTCTTTTCGCGGTGGGAAACACCGCAGAAACGGAGAATGTTGAAGCTGTCGCAAAGCGGTGGAAAAACGTGGCAGATCCCGGATCCTTCCGTGTGAATCAGAACGCGCGGAGCGAGGAGACCTATGAGAAACGATTCTATCAGAACGGAAAACTCTGCGGTGCGGTGCTGATCGGCGATATCAGCGGAATGACACAGATCCTGCGCGAACTGGAAGGAGAAGGCTGAAATGACAGAAAGAAACAAGTGGCAGGCACTCATCGGCCGCTCGGCCGATTTTCTGGAGAGCCGTGAAAAAGGAATAGTTATCTGTACATCTTTTCCGGACTTTGAGGCGCATAGCTTGAGAGAATGGGAACTCATGTACGATTTTTGCTTCCGCGGAACCGACGCAAACTTTACCCCTCCACTCTGGGCTTCGGTCTGCCTGGGTGAGAAAGCACTGCTGAACCGGACAACTCTGGAGATCATTCAGTTTTATCATCAATGGGGTTATAAACCACAGTGGATCGAAGGCAATCCCCCTGACTATCTGGGCGAACAGCTCCGTTTCCTTGAATATCTGCTTGGCGCGGAAGGCGGAGATCTTTCAGCACGTGTACAGGCTGCCGCCGACTTTCTGGACGATTATCTTCTGGAAAGCCTGAAAGCTCTTTGTGAGAGCCTGACGGATTATCCGGATGTTTATCCCGGGATTCCTGCATTCTTCCAGGATGTACTGAGCAGGCTCAGTTCCCATGAGATAACCAAAGATGATCTGGGCGGTACTGGATCAATCCTGAACAAGCCGATTCCCGATGAAGAGGAACATATCATCGCCAGCGGCGGTCTCAACAACTGCGGAGGGATCTGTGTGATCCGGCCCCACGTGCAGGAAAACTGTGTGCTGCAGATCGAATCCGACTGCAATTCTTCGCATGCACCGCAGATCAGAGCCTGTGTCCGCGGCCGCGGATATCGGAAGACTTATCTGAACCCCGACCGTCTGCGCTATCCGATGCGCCGGCTTGGCGAACGCGGAAGCGGAAAATTTGAACGCATCAGCTGGGAAGAAGCGGTTAACGAAGTTGCAGACAATATAAAACGCACCGGACGCGAATATGGTCCGGGCAGCCGCTTTGTGCTGTACGGTACCGGCGTATGCGGGATC
>JAFOIR010000295.1 GCA_017420625.1 Bacillota bacterium | reverse complement strand
TTCTCCGAGTTCCAGTTCCAGGAACCCGCAAGTGCTGTCTGGGCGAGAAGGACAGTCAGGGCTACTGCCGCTGCCAGGACCGATGCCAGTCTTCTTCTGTTTTTCATTATTTCCTCCTTCCTTGCTGTGTTCGCGGTGTATTGTTTCCGACTCCGTTTTATCACTAATTGGCGAAAATACCCCCGCTTCTGTTATGAAGTGACCTTTGTCAAGAAATAGATACAGCGTCAAACAAACTTTTTCTTGGCCGCCACAGTTGAGTGACCTGTCAGCATCTGCAAGGAGCTCTGATTTAACAGTTCCCGGCATGTGGCCACTCTGTTATTCGTGGATTGGTTACCGACAGGCTAATGGTTCCGCCGAGAGCTCTGCGATCTTAGCGCGTGGATCACCGAAGTGCCAACACAAGCGGGCCGCAGATAGCTCGAACCTTACAGTGATCACAGCTCCTTACAGATACTGACAGATATTAAGTTGTTATTGTTTAAGCAGCAAGCTGCAGTTTACTGCTGATTGCTGCTTGATTACGAGAAACATCAGGACTGGATGGCTGTCAAGGGCCGCGTCAGCGGTTCATTTTTACCCTTGACTGACAGCCAGGGCTGATGTACGCATTCCAGAGATAATGCTGATATTTCCGGTCATCATACCCCAGATGAAGCATGCAAGTTCCCGCGCTACCGCAGCGACCGACACATTTTTCTTCTTTCCATGCCGGATCATCTTATAGTACTTTCTTCGCAGTCTGGTATTCGCCTTATCGGCATAGGCAATGACCTCAGCTGGCTGCCCGTTTTGTCTGGAACGGAGTTCTTTGGACTTATTTCCGATCGCTCCTTTGCAAATGCCCTTTGCTGCTTCAATCAACAGGCAACGCAGGTGTGCATTCCCTGCTTTGGATATGCCAAGTCTCTTTATGCTTGTTGAGCTGGAATGCTCTCCGGGAGCCAGGCCCAGAAATGCCGCATAGGTATTTCCTTTGGCAAAGCGCTTGAAGTCGCCGGTCTCTACAATCAGGGAAAGGGCTGTATGTGTGCGGATTCCAAGGAAACAGCCCAGCTTTTCAGCTTTATCTTTATACCGGGCTTCGACAGCAATCTCTTCGATCCGTTTATCGTAACGCTCAATCTTCGCTTCCTGTTCTTCATAGGAAGTTATGTACTCTTTCAGCGTTTCCCGGTACATTGGATCAAGTTCCAGCTTATTTAGCCAGATGAGATGCTTAATGGTCCATTTAGTGCCTGCATATTGATGCCCATGCCGAAGAACAAACGCATTGATCTGCTGTTTCAGCTTTTTCAGTGCCAGCTTATGATCGTCCCTCATCCGGACGTATTCTTTGACAGCGTCATCTTCACCGGTAGGAATATAGACCGGATGATATCCGCCGTAACACAGACACTGCGCGATCAGACGGGCATCTCGCCTATCCGTTTTGATCCGCTGGCCCTGCTGGGTGAGCATGGTTGACGGTGCAAGTATGACACATTTGATTCCGGCTTCTGTGAGCTGGTGATAAAGGGTATAACCAAGGCAACCCGCCTCGTAACCGCATTCAATAGAATAATCATCAAAAAACCCCAGTTTCATTTTCAGGGATTCGATAAAGCAAAGTACCTCTTTATAATCCGGAGCGACCTGTATTTCCCCGAAGATCCGGTCTTCTGCTCCAATCGTGGGCTCCATTGCACATAAAGTATAGTTTGTACTGTGGACATCCATGCCGATTTTGATTATTCTATTCATTAGGTGACCTCCTTTTGTATGCGGTAATCCCTGTTACCAATGATCTCGCTAATCATTAATATACAGGTAAATCCACGTTGCTACAAATGTGAGGTCACTTCATATTATCTAAAGCGGCGGGATGAATCGCCCAAATAAACTGTAATCATTTTCAACTTGATTGCGGAAGTTAGTTCCGCATTTTTGGAAACTCAGTAACCATGCGGGACTAATGTCCGTTTTCCACCTTTTCATATAGCTGTTTTGACGCTATAATGACCCCATGAGCACCGTTAGACTGAGGGCTTGGAACACGACAAAGGGGCATCTGGAATTAGTGTGCGGGACTAACTTCCACATGCCGGATTTTACCTTTGCATTTCTGTCCGCCTGAAGCCTGCCTGTGCACATAGTTTTATTTTAGTAATTCTGGGGTCAGCCTTACGTCATCCGGCGCTATAGCCTTGTAGTTCATGACTGTAAGAAGCTTTTCATCCAGAAGCAGCTGAGACAGTTCAAATGGGCTATGTCCGTTGAGACTGTCTCTTTTTGTACTGTTGATGTGGTTCGCTAAAAGATCCGCATCCGCCTGTTCCAGATCCTCAAAAGAACTGCCTTTCTTCCTGACATAACGGATGTATTCGTGGTTCTTCTCACAGCATCCCTTCTGCCAGAAGGAATAAGGGTCGCAGTAGTATACCGTTGTCCTGCGGTTCCCGTCAGATGCCGTCTCGAGGTCTTCGCGGCCAGAGAATTCGGATCCGCCGTCGGTCAGGATGATCTCAAAGAGTTTCCGGAAAAGAGCGGTTCCCAGGCGTTCTTCCAGAAAGTCGAAGACCCGTTTTACTTCCTCCTGCGTCTGTGATGCGAGGATAAAAATAAGGATCAGGTTGGTCCGGCGGAACGTTAATGTCAGAAGTACTTTCCGGTCCTTCTTTTTCCCTTCAACGCAGTCCATTTCCACGATACTGGCGAGAGGGTTCTTTTCGATCCGCTTCTGGAAATCAGTGTAATTATGGCCTTTCCTGTAGGAGCGGTCCCTGGCGCTGGTGTCGGTTGCTGTTTTGCGCTTCTTGTATTTAACTTTTCGGCGCAGGTCGATGTTCCTTACGTCAAACACACCGGCATCAATGTAAGTGTACATGGTCCGGCGGGAACACTTCAGATCTTCCCCATGTGTTGCGTAGATATGGGCGAGTGACTGTCCGTTCCTGATGAGAGGCGTCAGGATATCGTTCATTCTCTGGATGCTTTCGGGAGTCTGGTTGATCCCTTCCCTGCAGGATACAAGAAGTGTCCGGTAACAGTCGTCTGCATACTTGGAGGAGTAAAAGCGCCTCTCCATCTGGCAGTTGACTTTTTTACCGCAGCCGTTGCAGACATAGGGTGCTTTCAGGAGCTTTGAACACTGTTGCGGCCGGTATGTCTCGCAGATATCACTGCAGCGGAATTTACGGCACATGCGGCAGATCAGGGTACACTTCCGGTCGCCGCAGATATGCATCATTCCGCAGGGATTATGCTTGTCCCGGTTCGCTTCGCAGGGGACATTTCCATAGCCTTTATGCTCCCTGATCCGCGCATTACGGCGGACTTCCTTTGAAACGGTTGTTGGATCTTTCTGTATGACCCGGGCGATCTCCGCGAAAGAATCGCTGCTGTTCAGCCCTTTTTCGATGTTGATCCTGTCAGACAGGGTCAGGTGTTTCTGATTACCTTTTTCGTTACTCATAGTTCCTCTCTCTGCACAGGCCAGGCAATCAGAAGCCTGTACAGTATACAACAGAGGAGCAGGATTTTGTTTTTGTCCGAACCATTTGAAAAGAACTGTGCATCCCGCCCGCCAGCCTTGACAGCCGCCATCTGCGTGGCCTTACGCTTCCGGCGACGGGAACTCAGGGATATCAGAACAGCAGGCGCCTTCCCGTCGGACTGCCGATTTTACCACGCATCTGCCGCCGGTCAAGGCCAGGCCGCTGACGCGGTGGCTGGGTTCCTGGTCTCCTGAGTATTGCCGGCTCTGGAGAATCTTGGGATATCAGTTGAGGTTATGCTGTCCATCCAAGGGGAACCCGAAGTGTGCAGAGGTAATGTCAGCTCATGCGGAATTTACTATTGCCACCGGAATTTACTTTCGCACTCAACTAAAAGTTCCGCCATTTCATTCCCCTCCTTGCAGCCGCCCAGCCTGTGACTCTATGTTACCAAACATTTGTTCGGCCTTCAAGAGGGCTTTTCTAATTTAAATGGACCTGTCAGGAATTCCTGACAGGTCCGTGCCGCTGTACAGCGGTATGCGCATTATTTCTCTGGTCTCTCCAGTCTGTCCGCCTCCGTAATCTCCCTGATGACTCTGCACGGACTGCCGGCTGCCAGACTGTGGGGCGGAATATCCCTCGTCACCACACTTCCCGCACCGATCACCACATTGCTGCCGATAGTTACATTGGGAAGCACCTGAACTCCGGCACCGAACCATACATTGCTTCCAACCTTAATCGGATGAGCGTATTCGATCCCCTTGTTGCGTCTCTCAAAATCAATCGGGTGTCCGGCAGTATGAAAACCGCAGGATGGAGCAATAAAAACGTTGTCTCCGAATTCAACTCCGCCGCCGTCTAAAATTACAAGACCGTGGTTGGC
>JAFOIR010000294.1 GCA_017420625.1 Bacillota bacterium | reverse complement strand
TATTCATCAATATACATTAGCGCAAAAATGTGCATAAAGAAGTGTATTTTTTCCATCCAGGTCTGCCCCGTCCAAAAAGTTTTTTCTATCCAGGACAACACACATCGAGGTAGTCGCGAAAATACAAAGAAAATAATGCCCAAAACCCTTGCAATTACTGCGTTATACAGTCTTATTTATTCAATATTCATGTATTCTCACGCAGGGTAGTTCATACAATGGAAAAAATACACGGCTCTGTGTATACTCTTTATTCATTTTATGCATTTTTATGCATAATTGCTGTCAACCCTTGAAATTCAGCGGTTTGCCGGATCGGACAGCTTCGCACAATTGCGGCTGAGTATAAAGCGAATTATATTATGAGAATAATGAGGAAGCACTGCAGAGGGCTATCGATGCTGATGTGATGCTCCACGCATGCATGCTGACGTTGCGCGGCATACCTGTTTTCTACAGCGGCGACGAGATCGGAATGCTGAACGACTACGGATACCATGATGATCCGGGCAGATGGGCAGACAGCCGTAACATACACAGGGGAAAGATGGACTGGGAAAAGGCGGAGGAAAGAAACGATCTCTCCACTCCGACAGGAAAGATCTTCCATGAACTGCGCGAGCTCGTTATGATACGCAGATTCAACGAAGTGTTCCATTCAGACGACCACGTTTATCCGATCGATACGGGTGACAACAGAGTGCTTGGAATAGCCAGAGACTACAAGGGAAAGCGCATGCTCGGCCTCTTCAACTTCTCACCGGATGAGGTGTGGGTAGACGCATGGACCGGCGGAAGCATGATGAAACCGTACGGATTCCGCTGGATCCTTGAAAGATAATATAGTAACTAAAGATTTGCTTCAGATCAGATTCGGTTCGGATTCCTCATCCGGACCGGATCTGTCCGGCAATTCGAAATCAAAATACGGAGCAAGAGGCTTCATCATCAGCTTTGAACAAAAATAGGCCGTGCCGCCGAAAAACAAAGCCGGCCACAGTACGATGATGCGGCTCAGAATGAACGGGGCAAAAGCCAGCAATGCTACCGGGACCAGCCACAGCACACACATGACAAGTGTGCGCGGCAGCCATGAAATGCCTAAGTAAAAGGCGTTTTTTATTGTCTGAAAAATACCGTTCTCAAACTGTGACGTGAGCGCGAATGCCCACACTGCAGTGATCATCCATATGATCATTCCTATTACCGCTATGATGCGCTGGATGCGTGCGGACGGGCTTCCCGATGCAGAGAGTACGACCAGATCAAATATAAAAACAGCAGCAGCCAGAAGGAACAGCAGCCAAAGCAGCGTGCCGTTCTTCAGATTGCTGCGGAAGTAGCGGAAGAAGTGGCGTGAGCGCCAGTTGCCTTCCTCGGTATTCATGTTAAGTACGCATCTCATCAGGGCAGCCGAAGCGGCACCCATCGTGATGACGGGGATCGAACAAATCGTCCAGAGTATGCTGAGCATGGCAATATCAGCCATCCTTCCGAACAATGCCCAGATGGGAGTCTCAGAATCAAACAGTCTGTTAATAGCTATACCTCCGTGTGTGTTGGGACAGAGATCCAGAGCGGATCGCCGTCACAGTGTATGAGTCCGCCGGAAACGCTTACCTTGCCGCCTCCGAACAGGTCGTCGTATACTCCGTCAGGAAGGTCCACCGGAACATCCCCGGAAAGACCCCTGAATGAGAAAATGCCTGTCTTGCAGTTTATCCTGTCATCTCTTGTGAGTACGGCAATATCTTTTTCATCATCTGTCTCAGCAGTAAATATATCATCTGCTGAGAGAGTTTCTTTCTTAAGTTTTGCAAGCTTGCTGATGAGATCCGAAATGTCTGCTCCCGCATCCCAGTCAACAAGGTCACGGTCGAAGAGGGAAGGCGTGTGAGCGGCTTTCACTTCCTGTCCCCCGTAGATAAGAGTCGTTCCTTTGAGGAAAAAGATCAGCGCTGTAAAGTTCCTGAGCGCCTGCTCGTTTGCCGCTCTCGGAGCAAAACGGGCTGTATCGTGGTTCTCCAGATAGCGGAGCTTGTTATACGTCTTAGGATATGCGAAATCCTGGAAGCACAGAAGATCCATCCAGTGTGACAGGCTGCCTTTTCCGTCAACATATTTGTCGAAAGCTTCGCGCACATCGTACTCATACTCGATGTCGAATGCTTCAAAGGCCTCGGTATCGGTAGCAGAGTACATTCCGCGTCTCCGGCATTCCACACTGAAACCGCGGTGGACGCTCTCGGCAAGCCAAATGAAATCAGGTTTTATTTCAGCGATCTCCCTGCGGGCTCTTTTCCAGAATTCCACCGGAATGAAAGACGCCACATCGCAGCGGAACCCGTCCACTATCCGTGCCCATCCCTTGAGCGACTCTATCTGGTAGTCCCAGAGCTCCGGGACGTTGTAGTCAAGATCGATTACATCGGTCCATTCGCCTACATGGTTGCCGGGCCTGCCGTCAGGCTTTTTATAGAAGAACTCAGGGTGTTCGTTCCAGAGTACGGAATCCGGGGAAGTGTGATTGTAGACTACATCGATCATGCAGCGCATGCCTTTATCGTGGATGGCATCCACAAGAGCCCTGAGATCCTCGAGTGTACCGTATTCCGGGTTGACACTGCGGTAATCCTTATTTGCATAAGGGCAGCCAAGAGTACCTTTGCGGTTCAGCTCTCCGATAGGGTGGACAGGAAGGAACCAGATGATGTCAGTTCCCAGAGCCTTTATGCGGTCGAGATCAGGGATGACCGCCCTGAAGCTGCCTTCTTTGGTATGGTTTCGGACGTAAACAGAATATATAAGCTGTTTCTGCAGGGCAGGATCAGTATCCTTTGCCATTTCGCTAGCCTCCTTATCGTTACCGCAACAAAAGCCGGTGATGCGTTTGACCCTTTTGCTAAACTATACCACGAGGCGTAAAAAAAGCAAACTTACAGGGAATGATGATCCGCTTTATTGTTAGCCAAAAGCACAAAAAACTTTTTTTAGAATTGAAAAGGAAAAAACATGGACTTATAATAGTTTTTGTAAGCTATCGAAACTTATAATTGGTATTGGTTTTTTAAGGAGGAATAACATGAAGTAGAAATTATTTGTTCTTTTCCTCGCATTCGCGATGGTATTCGCATTTGCTGCCTGTGGCGGCGGCGGTGAATCCGGCGGCGACGAGGGAACAGGCTCTG
>JAFOIR010000293.1 GCA_017420625.1 Bacillota bacterium | reverse complement strand
TATAAGTGGAAGGGTCTTTTGCTGCTGCTGAAGACTCTTCCGCCGGAGATGAAGATTCCTGGATCAGCTCTGTGCTGGACTCGGCAGACGACTCCTGCGGATCCGAAGATTCCTGTACCGGTTCGGTACTGTTTTCCGCTGAAGATTCCTGTACCGGGTCGGTACTGCTGTCCATTGAAGACTCCTGTACCGGTTCGGAGCTGCTTTCCATTGAAGATTCCTGTACCGGCTCTGTGCTGGACTCGGCAGATGATTCATCGGGCACAGAAGACTCGGCTGCTGCGGAAGACTCGGCTGGCGGCGTGCTGCTCTCAGTACTTGATTCGACAGACGACTCCTGCGGTGCCGATGATTCCTGCACCGGCTCGGAACTGCTTTCCGCAGAGGACTCTTCTATATATTGGCCGCCTGCAAACTTGTCCCGGGAAGGCTTCCTGGGAAGATCTGTCTGTGAAGTACAGGAAGTCAGGATCAGCGCTGCACATAAAAGAAGGCATATAAACAAACTTTTTTTCATCAGTTTCCAACTCCAATCAGTTTTATTTTCTTCATCATAATCGATATGAGTGAGGAGCGCAACTCTGAAATATGGATAAAAGGGGTTGTAGCAAAATTGATGAATCATTCATAGGGAAAAAGTCCCTAAGAGGTCCTCATATGAGCCGGTTGGGGAATATAGCTTCTGCAACAATTCCACCGCCCAAAAATCTCTGTGATTTTTGGATAAGATATCAACCGGACGAACAATCTTATCCACGGATTGGGAATGATTGACTGCGGGGAAATCCTTCCGCCCAGACGATCCTTCCATCGGGTCAATTCTCTGGGAAGGATAGAAGCATAATGCCTCACTTGCCCAGTGATTGGAAGAGATTGTTAGTTAAGCCCCATCGCGACCCAGAGAATCAAAAAAGTGTTGGGCGGCGCAGTTTAAAATTATAGAATCCGCCCCAACGACTTGGAGCGGATTCAGAAAACGCTGATTTTACACCCATGTTTCATCAATGAAGGGGTTGTAGCATTTTTTGCTACAACCCCTGATTTTTACCTGAAAGTATCAAAGGAGAGCTTAAATTTCTATTTTGGCACCCATGAGTTTCGCGAATTCGCGAACGATCGCAGTATCGCCGGGCCATGCCGGAGCCGTGACCAGATTGCGGTCGACAACAGCTTCGCTGGCATCTACCGGAACAAATGTTCCGCCGGCCAGAGTGACATCCGGACCAACTGCGGGATAAGCGGTTGCCTTGTAGCCGGAGAGTACCCCGGCGGCAGCCAGAACCTGAGGACCGTGGCAGATTGCAGCGACCGGTTTGCCGGCTGCAAAGAATTCTCTTACGATCTCCAGTACGCGAGCATTCAGACGGATATATTCCGGAGCACGTCCGCCTGTGATAAACAGGCCTTCATAATCTTCGGTTTTCACCGCATCAAAGTCGGCTGTCAGCGCGAAATTGTGGCCTCTTAATTCTGTATAAGTCTGTTCTCCGAGAAAATCATGGACAGCAGTAGCAACGGTTTCGCCAGCTTTTTTGTCAGGACAGACAGCATCTACCTGATAACCCAGCACACCGAGTGACTGGAAAGGAACCATGGTCTCGTAATCTTCTGTAAAATCACCGCAGAGCAAAAGAACTTTCTTAGCCATTTGAACACCTCCATGAAATTTGATCAGCTTTGTATAAGCTATTTATATTATAAATTCATTTAGACAAAAGTGCAATCATTCACATCAAGAAAGTCTGATTTACCGGGAAAGTCAGGCGACGCCGCCGATCGAAGTTGACTGGATCCTGTGCATACGGGCATAGCTGCCATTAAGAGCAAGCAGTTCATCGTGAGTGCCGCTTTCGGTGACGACACCGTTTTCGATGACCAGGATCTGATCAGCGTTTCGGATCGTAGAAAGACGGTGCGCGATCGCAATGATCGTCCGGCTTCCGGCGATGCCGGCAATCGCTTTCTGGATCTGCCGCTCGGTTTCTACATCGACCGAAGCGGTTGCTTCGTCGAGAATGATGATGGGCGACTTTCTCAGAATAGCGCGGGCGATCGCAACACGCTGCTTCTGTCCGCCGCTCAGGCGAAGACCGCGTTCACCGACCTGTGTCTCGTAACCGTCAGGCATCGCCATGATATCTTCATGGATGTTGGCAGCTTTTGCGGCTTCTTCGATTTCTTCCATAGAAGCATTCGCGGCAGCATAGCCGATATTTTCTGCGATCGTTCCATTGAAAAGGAAAGTGTCCTGCAGAACAGGGGAGATCACACTGCGAAGACTCTCGATGGTCACGTCATTGATATCGATTCCGTCGATCAGGATCTTTCCTGAATTTGGTTCATAGAAGCGAGAGATCAGCTGAGTCATGGTAGTTTTTCCTACACCGGTGGGGCCTACCAGTGCCAGCATCTTGCCTGCCGGACAGTGGAAGGAAATATCCTTCAGGACTGGAATGTTTTCATCATAGGCAAAGCTTACGTGATCGAAAGCAAGTTCCCCTTTGACATTTTCGAGATCCTTGGCATCCGGCTTGTTCTTGATTTCGACCGGTGCATCCAGGATGGCAATGACACGTTCTGCGCCGGCCAGCGACTGCTGCATGCTTTCCAGCAGATTGGCAAGACCGGTGACCGGAGCATAGAAAAGACTCAGATACAGCAGGAAGGCAACAACGACTTCTACCTGCAGACCTTCCCGATAAGCCAGATATCCTCCGCACGCCACGACGAGAATGGTGCCCAGAGAGGAGATGAATTCAACAGCCGGATGAAAGACTGCGCTGATCTTCAGTGCTTTGAGCATTGCTTTGACATGTTCGAAATTGCGTTCATTGACGCGGCCGGTCTCGTATTCTTCACGGCCAAAGGACTGGATCTCATGCATGCCGGACAGATTATCCTGCAGCTTGCCGTTCAGTTCACCCATCTTTTTCTGGGAGATGCGGAAGAATGGACGAACCTTCTTCGAAAAGATGACACCGGAAACCATGATCAGAGGGATCGGTGCGCAGGTGATCAGCGCCAGCTTCCAGTTGATGGTAAGAAGGATCGTAAGCGCACCGGCGAAGGTAACGAGGTTCGTGATCGTCTCCGGGATCATATGGGCGTAGAGCAATTCAAAGTCACGGGTATCATTGACGACGCGGCTCATCAGATCACCGGTCTGTTTGTCGTGGAAATAACCGAGATGCATATGTTCGAGTTTGTCATATGTTTTGGTACGCAGATCTCCCACCAGATACCAGGCGGCTTTGTGAGCCAG
>JAFOIR010000292.1 GCA_017420625.1 Bacillota bacterium | reverse complement strand
TCTTGACATTTTGTGTGGTGGAATGAGGAAAAGAAAAACACCGCAAACCCTTGAGTTTACAGTGTTTTCTGCTTCAGTCGATGCGACTGGATTTCGTCATAGCGTGCGTAAGCAAGCTCCAGTGGAGCTTGCTGGAGCGGAACCAGCGGCCTCCCCTGCGGTCACTGCGTGACCTTCGGACGCAGAAGCACTAAGGCTCGCAAAGCTCGCCAAGTGCTTCTAGTGTGCGTCCTCGAACGCGGGCGTTCGTGACACAATGATGTTGATGACCTCTTTAATTGACATGTTTTAGCTCTGCTTGCCTGTCTCTGAACTGCTCGTTATACTGTCATAAGGCAAAAATGACAGAAGGAGAGCCCCAGAGACGTCCCTAGCCAAGATGTTCCTCTGAGGCTCATGGTATTACTACCATGTACAGCTTATCAGATTACGTCCGTGAGGGACAGTATATTTTTAACTGAGAGCAGTGATTATATTTGCCCAACCTGCAAAAAGGGCCATCTGCGTTACCGTGATCACTGCAAACGTATCCTCCGGCACGAAGGCGGCATCTCGGAATGGCTCTGGATCCCCAGGTGCAGGTGTGATAATCCGGGATGCGGAAAACTCCACCGCATGCTGCCGGATCTGCTGGTAAAGTTCAAGCAGTATTCCGCAGAACTGATCTCCGGTGTCCTGGATGGGATTGTTCACCCGGATGACGCGGATTCAGAAGACCGGCCCTGTGAGGATACCATGAAACGATGGCACCACTGGTTTATGACAAACGAACTGCGTATTGACGGAACACTTAAGTCCGTCGGCTGCCGGGACCTCGGGTTTGATGAGGCACTCTTGCGTTCCGGTATATCCCTGCTCGAAAGGCTCAGACAGACCTCGGAGAGATGGTTCGAGACCATCCATACCTTTATCTACAATTCAGGCGGTTTCCTTGTGCCTGTTTGACCGACTCTGGATTACCGACTTTGCTTTGCTGTCACAAAGGGCTTCCGGATATGATCACCGTAAAGGAGGTGGTCTTATCCATGAATACGATTAAAAGCGCCAAAAAGTGGCAGGAGGACGAAGCGCTCCGCCGGTTCCGGCTGATCTCGCCGATCCTGGACGAATCCCTCGATCCGGCAAAACGACTGCAGGTCCGGAAGGAGATCGCTGATAAGGCCGGTGTGACGACCAGAAGCCTGTACCGATACGAAGCGGCTTACCGCTCGGGTGGTTTCGCCGGCCTCAAGCCTATGAATCGGGAGCAGAGACGCTCATTCGCCTTGCCGGAAAACTTCGAGGAACTGGTCGGGGAAGCGATCCAGCTGAAAAGGGAGGTACCTGCCCGCTCCGTCGCCCAGATCATCCTGATCCTGGAGATGGAAGGCCTGGTCGCGCCGGGCATCCTGAAGCGGTCAACTTTACAGAGATATCTCTACGACGCCGGTTTCGGTAAAAAGCAGATGAAGAAGTATACCGAAGCCAGGAGCAGTTCATCGCGGCGCTTCTGTAAAGCTCACCGGATGCAGCTGGCGCAGGCGGATATCAAGTACATCATGAAGCTCCCCATCGGCCCGGGCGGGAAGATGGTACAGTGCTATATCTGCTCCATTATCGATGATCATTCCAAGATGATCCTCGGTACTGGCGTTTATGATAACCAGGAAGCCGCGATCGTCGAAGACGTATACCGCCGCGCGATCCTTTCCTATGGCGCTTTTGATGCCACATATGTCGACAATGGCAGCCAGTTTATCTCCAAAGAGTTGGTCGACGCACTCTCAAGGCTTGGGATCAGGCACCTTCGGGCAAAGCCTTATTCAGGTCAGAGTAAAGGAAAGATCGAGGTCTATAACCGCCTGATCAACAGCTATATCAACGAATGCCGCGCCCAGAAGGTAAGGACTCTTGAGGAAGCCCGTCACTGGTGGACACTGTTTGTCGAGGACTATTACCACGACAAGCCCCATGAGGGCATCCGGGAATACTACAAAAGTCAGGGGATCGATGTTCCGGCAGAGGGCATCACGCCCCGGCAGGAGTTCAACCGCGATTCCCGTCCGCTGAAATATCTGGATGCCGGTATCGTAGGGCAGGCATTCCTGCACCATGATACCCGTGAGGTAGACAAAGGCGCCTGTATCAGCTTCGAAGGCCGGAAGTACGAAGTCAGTTCCGCACTGATCGGCGCCACCGTGGAGATCTCCTGGGATCCAATGGCTTCGGAGACGGTCACCGTAAGCTATCCCGGCACAAAGCCTTTCCTCGCAAAGCCGCTTACGATCGGGGAATTCTCTGATCCCAAACCGGAGCTGCCGCAGAGCATGCTTCCGGAAGAGGTGGAATGTTCCCGCTTCCTGCAGGGCCTGCAGAAGGTGCACGACAGAAAGCGTGTCCATAACACGAACGCGATCTCCTTCGGGGAATACAGGAAGGAGGCGGACGGCAATGTATGAGCAGTTCTTTGAGATGACACACACGCCGTTCACGCGGGATGTGCCGCCGGAAGCCCTGTATGAATCGCCTGCTATGAGGGACGCGCTGGGGCGTCTCGCGTATGTGGCGGACCGTCAGCTTTTTGCGGTCGTAACAGCGGATGCCGGCTGCGGAAAGTCCACCCTGATCCGGAAGTTTGCATCCAGCCTGCCGAAGGAGAAATACATCCTTCTGTATCTTTCGGACTCAAAGCTGACGCCAAGGTGGTTCTACCGCGGATGCCTCGACCAGCTGGGTCTGGAAGCACGCTTCTACCGGGGTGATGCCAAGCGGCAGCTCCAGAAGGAGATCGAGATCGTCCGAGGGATCCAGCATAAATACGTCGTATGCATCCTGGATGAAGCACACCTTCTGGAAAAAGAGATGCTGGAGGAATTCCGCTTCCTTCTGAACTACCGGTTCGATTCCATGAGCCCGATGGCGCTGGTGCTTGCCGGACAGACAGAACTCTGGGAAAACAAGCTGAGGCTCCAGAGGTATGCTGCGATCCGCCAGAGGATTGACATCAACTGTGTCCTACCGCATCTTGACCGGTCGGAAACAGAGCAGTATATACAGTCCCACCTGTCATACGCTGGATGCAACAGGGATGTCTTCAGCGATAAAGCACTAGATGAAGTTTTCAAGGTAACAACGGGTATCCCCCGTATGATCAACCGGATCTGCGAGAAAAGCCTGATGTACAGCTTTCAGCAGCAGAAACGGATCATTGACGATTACATGGTCAAATATGTAGCCGAACATGAAATGCTTGCCTAATGCCATTAGTGGGTCACGGCGCCGCTGGCCGAAAGGCGGCGCCGAAGACTCGTGACAAGCACTGACAGCCTTGCGAGCAGTTCAGCGACAGCTGTCCATAGCAGTTCAGCGACAGCTCAGGCGAGCATTAACAATAAAGAACCTTTCGTATGCAAAGAGAAGGATTGGCAATGCATATATTTTTCTGAAACTATTCCTTGACAGAAAAGCTGCACTGAGATC
>JAFOIR010000291.1 GCA_017420625.1 Bacillota bacterium | reverse complement strand
TTTGAACATTATGGCATAAAAACGGCATAATTATCCCTTCGATCGATATCTGCTGAACTCTTTTTCTTGACAAAAGGGCTAAAACCCTTTATAATTTTCCAGTGAAGTTTCTTTCGGAGAAGTGTCCGAGTGGCTTAAGGAGCTGGTCTTGAAAACCAGTGAGTCGGCAACGGCCCGTGGGTTCGAATCCTACCTTCTCCGTTCGTTGGTTTTGGTCTCTTGCTATACACCTCAAGAAATCACGCAGTGATTTCTTGACACGTTGTGTGGCAGAGCCATAACTCAAATTGCTTGGAGTTTGCCGTAAGAATTTGCGAAGCAAATTCTTTCACAGCAGCTCCGCTGCTGTTGGCCCCTTGGTCAAGAGGTTAAGACATCGCCCTTTCACGGCGGTAACGTGGGTTCAATTCCCGCAGGGGTCACTTGATGGGTCGGGCTCGATGCCCGATCCACCAAAACAAGGATTGCTCCGTAATCCTTGAGGATAATATACAAATAAACCTGCCATGGGACGGCCATGGCTTTTTTTGTATCGTCCATTTCAGGACAAAGGGAAAGAAATGCTTGGAGGAGGTATCAATGCTTGTCAAAACACCCCCGATGGGTTGGAATTCGTGGAATACCTTTGGCGAAAACATCAACGAAAAAGTCGTGATGGAATCTGCAGATATTCTGGTCTCCTCCGGTCTGGCAGACTGCGGATATCAGTATATCGTTATCGATGACTGCTGGTCCCTTCGCGAACGCGGCGAAGACGGACGGATCGTTCCTGATCCTGAAAAGTTCCCTCACGGGATGAAATATGTGGCTGATTATGTCCACAGCAAAGGCCTGAAATTCGGCATGTATTCCTGCGCCGGTATGCTCACCTGTGCAGGTTATCCCGCCAGCTTCGATCATGAATTTGTCGATGCGGCTACTTTTGCAGAATGGGGCGTCGATTATCTGAAATATGATTACTGCTTCCATCCTTCTACCGTTCCCGGGAATGTCCTGTATAAAAGGATGGCACTGGCTCTTTCAAACTGCGGAAGAGATATCGCCTTCTCCGCCTGCTCCTGGGGCAGCGACGAAACCAAGAAATGGATCAAACAAACCGGTGCCAATCTCTGGCGTACTACCGGCGATATCAATGATTCCTGGCGTTCCATCAAGGATCTGTCTCTGATAGCAGGTGATGCTATCACTTACGGCAGCATCAACTGCTATCCCGACATGGACATGCTGGTCACTGGCATGAAAGGTCAGGGCAATGTCGGATTTGCCGGCTGTACCAAGGAAGAATATCGCCTGCATCAGAGTCTCTGGGCACTTCTGGGTTCTCCGCTTATGATCGGCTGTGATATTCGCAATATGGATCAGGATACCAAAGAAACCCTGATGAACAAAGACCTTATCGCTATCAACCAGGATCCCGATTACAATCAGGCTTATGATGCCAGTGGTTACGGCGTTACCTTTGTGAGCGGCGAAACCAATGAACATCCCATCTATGTCCGCCTTCTCTCGAACGGCGATCTGGCGATCGGCTTCTTTAATCTTTCTGACGAGACCGGAAGCCGCTGGAACACCTATCTGTCTCTGGATCGGATCGGCCTTCCTGAATCGACAGGTAAAACATTGGAAATGAAAGAGATCTGGACAGGAGAAACCATTAAGGTCACGAACGGACTGTATTCGGAAAATATTCCCGCACACAGCTGCCGCGTGTTTAGAGCAAAGATCGTTGGCGCAAAATAAAAATGGCGCTTTGCAGAGAATGTCAAAGACTACTGACGAGTGACGAGACCGCCCTTTACCGAAAATTGGTCAGGCGGGATGCCGACTCGTTTCTGTGCAAGACCTGTCTTGCCGGATATTTTCAGGTAAGTGAAACTATATTAGATAAAAAAATCGAGCAATTTCGAAGAAACGGCTGTCTGCTGTTTTCCACCACAGAAGGAAAGGAAGAAAAAGGATGACGAACGAAGAACGTCTCGCCAAGGTCCAGGCGATCGAGTATCGCGACCGGCATCTGCTGCTCTCGATCGGTGCTGTTCTGGCATTGGTGCTGGTCATGGGAATCGGCTACTTTGGAAGCAGCTTTATCCATGCACGGATCGAAGCTGCCAGGATACGGGCGGAAGAAGCTGCCAGAGCAGCAGCACTGCCCGGAGTGGATGCACTGACCACTCAGAGTCTTGCGGTTATCTCCAAGACCAATATCGTCACACAAATTACTTCGAGCAGAGTCGAAGAAGCTAAACTTCAGGCACAGAAAGAAGCTGAAGAAGCACTGCTGGCTTCTCAGGTTCCTGACGGATATGCCTTCATGGAATATGATCAGGAACAGATACACAAGGGCGAACTTCAGCTTATCAACAAAGATCACGAATACTTCTTCCTGGAAAACGATCTGCTGTCCCTGCTCTATGATCAGATCGGCGGCAATTATTATCTGGGAAGTTTCAGCCTCCAGCTGACAAAGAATACGGCTGATCATCTGCATCAGATGCTGGCCGGATACTATGAAGCAACCGGCGATGAAAACATTCTCGTCCTCAGCGGTTACCGTTCCAAAGAAGAATCGGACGAAATCTACTCCAACGAATCCGAAAACATCGGCTCGGAATATGCGGACTCCTTTACCATGCAGGGCGGATTTTCCGAGCACCATTCCGGTATGGCTGTTGATATCGGTAATTTTAAAACCGGCAGCTACATCCACGATTATGAGGATAACGTTTCCTGGTTTTACGAACATGCCCATGAGTACGGTTTTATCCTTCGTTATCCGGAGAACAAGCAAAGCGTCACAGCCATCGCGTACGAAGACTGGCATTTCCGCTACCTCGGCGAAGCAGTCGCTTCCGATATCTACAAGAAGAAGCTCTGCCTCGAAGAGTGGATCGAAAACATTCATGCCTACTCTGTTCATGATCCTTATCTCATCACCTTAGATGACGGCAGCGTATACGAAGCCTATTACGTTCCCGGCGATCAGCTGTCTGAAAACGGCCTGATCAACGTTCCTGTGCCGGAAGGCCGCGAGTACACTGTCTCCGGCGACAACGAAGAAGGCATCATCGTCGTTTCCAAACGCTGATCTTTCTGCCGCAGGAGAATATTCGGCGAATCATTCGTCGGCAGGATCGACAAAAAAGAAATCCACTCGGACCCTGATTTGGGGAAAAAGTGGATTTTTTGTTCTTTCCCAGATTATGCTTGTTTTCCTGCACAAAAGCGTGTATACTGTTGTGTATTCATACAAAAAACATATGTTTGCCAAAGGAAGACTTTATGATTTATCAATCAACCCGACGACCCGATATCTGCTTCTCCGGTTCGGACGCAGTTTTAAAGGGACTGGCACCGGACGGCGGCCTGTTTATCTTCGATCAGCTGCCCAGGCTCGATGTCGATGAAGTACTGTCTCTTTCTCCCATGGAGCAGTCAGCAAGGATTCTTGAAGCTTTCTTTCCCGATATTCCCGGCATTCCGGCTCTTGTGGAAAGTGCCTATCAGGGCAAGTTTGATGTGCCGGATCTGGTTCCCACCGTTGCTGCCGGCCCCTATCATTTTCTTGAACTCTTCCATGGCCCAACCTGTGCATTCAAGGACATCGCACTGTGTCTTCTGCCTCATCTGATGCGCGCAACCCTCAAAGATCGTCCGGATGCGCCGATTCTCCATATTCTCACAGCGACTTCCGGTGATACCGGAAAAGCGGCATTATCCGGTTTTGCGGATGTTCCAGGCACCAGGATCACTGTTTTTTATCCCGACGGCGGTGTATCATTACTGCAAAGACTGCAGATGGTGACACAAAAGGGAGAAAATGTTTCTGTTTACGGGATCCAGGGCAATTTCGATGATGCTCAGACCGGTGTGAAATCTCTTTTCACCGATGCTGAACTCGCCGATCATCTTGAAAAACAGCATGTCCGCTTAAGTTCCGCCAACTCTATCAACATCGGAAGACTGATTCCGCAGGTCATGTACTATTTCAAAGCCTATTCCGATCTGCTCCACTCCGGTACGATCAAGATGGGCGACAAGATCAACTTTTCTGTTCCTACCGGCAATTTCGGTGATATTCTCGCAGGATATCTTGCGGCGGCTCTTGGTCTTCCTGTAGGTAAACTCCTGATAGCTGCCAACCGCAATCATGTTCTGACCGATTTTGTCCGGACCGGAGTCTATGACAGGAGGCGGGAACTGTATCTTACTGTAGCTCCCTCCATGGACATTCTTGTCTCCTCCAATCTCGAACGTCTGCTCTATCTGCTGTCCGGACCGGACAGTGATCAGGCAGCCAAGGCCACGGCCGGCTATATGAAACAGCTGAAGGAAAATGGATACTATGAGATTCCGGAAGATGTCCATCAAAAGCTCACGAGGTATTTCTGGAGCACCTATGCCGATGATTTTGATGCAAAGGAAACGATCCGGACTTTCTATCAGCAGTATGGTTATCTGATGGATCCTCATACTGCAATCGGCTGTTATACCGCTGAGAAATACCATGAGGCGATCCCCGAGGATCATCGGCCGACTGTCATTCTTTCGACCGCTTCTTGTTATAAATTCCCGTCAACCGTGCTCGAAGCACTGGGAAAGATAGTTCCGAAGGATCCTTTTGAGCAATTGGCTCACCTTCAGTCGATCACCAATATCCCGGTTCCCGCACCGATCCTTTCTCTTAAAAAACTGCCTGAACGGCATACCGGCGTCATCTCCCGGGAAGAGATGAAATCTGTATTATGGAAAGAGGAGTTATGATGATGAATCAAGTCACGATACGCGTTCCTGCCACCACCGCCAACCTTGGCCCCGGATTTGATGCTTTCGGCTGTGCCTTAAGTCTGTATACCGACGTCACCTTCACCCGGACTTTGAATGTCGATTCGATCGGCTCTTTCCAGATCACCGGATGCGATGAAGCTTTCCGCGGACCGGACAATCTGGCCTACGAAGCCTTCAGTGCTGTATGTG
This sequence comes from Bacillota bacterium, assembly GCA_017420625.1. The sequence goes on along the minus strand of JAFOIR010000291.1, from coordinate 5,228 downwards.
ATTCTCTGTCCGAGCCTATCGGAGATCTGCATATTCATATCGATGCTCATATTCCGATCTGCCGCGGTCTGGGTTCTTCTGCCGCCCTGTTGGTCGCAGGGGCAATGGGTGCAAACGAACTATTAGGAAGGCGTCTTTCCACTCAGGGTCTTCTCAATATCACCAATGCAATGGAAGGTCATCCGGACAACCTGGCGCCTGCCTTCTTCGGAGGACTCACTGCTTCCATGGTCGACGGCGGTCTGCCGATGACCGTCAGCTTCCCGCTGCACTCCGGCTGGCAGTTTCTGGCAATGGTTCCGGATTTTGATCTTCCTACCACCAAAGCAAGAGCTGTCCTGCCCAAGGATGTCAGCCGTGCTGATGCGATCTACAACATCTCTCACGGCGCCATGGTCTTAAAAGCATTGGAACTTGGCAGCGAAAAACTCCTGCGCAATGCGATGAGAGACAAGCTCCACCAGGATTACCGCAAAGGACTGATTCAGGATTATGAACCCATCGAAGCGCTGATCCGTACCATGGGGGCTGCTTTCTGCCTCTCCGGTGCAGGCCCTACTCTGCTTTGTCTTACGATGGATCCGACTATGAAAGACCGACTGGCAGAAAAACTGCCTGCTGTCACGACGGCAAACTGGGAAATCTATCCTCTGCATGTTGAAATGCAGGGAGCACACATCGTTTCGTCCGATTGATTCACACTTTAACGCGTTAATTTGCTCTTGCATCAGTGAAATCTTCGTGATACAATGGGGAATAATCACACTATGACTCCATGGGAGGTGGATCATGTCACAATATTATAATTCTTATCCGGGTGCTTACAATCAGAATCAGCAGAGCTCGACCCCCGGACTTGAAGCACTGAAAAACAGCTTTGGAAGCACTTTCTATCTGATCGCAACGATCGCTTTCACGCTGACACTTGTATTCAGCCTGCTTCAGGCATTTGTCCCCAGCGCATCTATGGCTGGATCGATCATTGCTCTCGTTCAGCAGTATGCCGGTCAGTTCGGCGTGCCGATTCCTGATGAGTTTGGACAAATCACTTCCATGCTCAGCGGAACTACTATCGCAGGCACAATCATCGGGATGATTCCTTCTATCCTGATCGCACTTGGTATGTGGCTGATCTTTGTTTCCGCCAAAAAAGCTGCCGTTCCGTCCTCTACGGCCGGCTACAGCATTCTTCAGGTCCTGAATATTATCTCTATGGTTCTGATGTGCATTGCGACTCTGGTTCTGATCATCTTCGGAATCATCGCTCTCGTTGGTCTGAATTCTCTCTCCGGTTACTATGGCAGCGGCAGCAGTTCCGGAACTATGGCGATCGCAGCCATCGCTCTGTTGGTCTCTATCGTCATCATGGTCTTCGTGATCATCTACTATGCCAAATTGGCTGCAATCTACGGCATTTCCAAGGATGTGCTTCGCTACAGCCGTTCTTCCAAGAAGGTTTCGATGTTTGTCATCGTCATCAACTTCATTGGTCTGTTCTTCACTGCAATCAGCACAGTCAGTTCCCTGGTTTCTGCTTCTGCACTGATGGCCCTTCCCGGCAGCTTTGTCCTCATCACGGTTCTTTCCGCAGTAGTTACCTTCCTGGCATCGCTTTTCCAGACACTGACCTTCGTCCGTGCAAGACAGGAATTTGCCGCACTTTCTGAGACCAAGGGTGCAGCTGGCTATCAGAGCTACAACTTCGAAACCGGTGCATATAATACCGGTTCCTTCAGCACCAGTAAGATTCCTCAGGTTGGCTATCAGCAGCCTTCTCAGCCGCAGTACCGTGCACCTCAGGCTCCGCAGCAGTATCAGCAGTATCAGCAGTATCAGCAGCCGAACTATCAGCAGTATCAGCAGTATCAGCAGTATCAGCAGCCGAATTATCAGCAGTATCAACAGCCGCAGGCTCCTTCCTATCAGCAGCAGGCTTTCCAGCCTCAGCAGCCGACCGCTTCTATGCAGGTTCCGCCCGCACCTTCTGTTCCGCAGGCTCCTGTTTCCGAGGCAATTGATCACGCGCAGGAAATCGCCGATCAGGCGGCTTCGAGTTTTAACGACCAGCAATAATCCATAGGAGGTCAAAATGAGAAAAAAACTCCATTCCGAAGCAATGGATCAATACTTTGATGCCATTTTAAGCCTTAAAACCCGGGAGGAGTGCTACTCGTTCTTCAAGGATATCTGTACTGTCAATGAACTGCTTTCCCTTTCGCAGCGCTTTGACGTAGGTGTCCGCCTTCTGAAGGGTCAAACCTATCAGGAGATTTCCGAGGCAACCGGTGCTTCCACTGCCACGATCAGTCGTGTCGGCCGTCTGTTGACAGACGAAAACGACGGAATCGAGATGGCGATCGAACGCATTCAGGAGAAATAATACCTTCGAATACTCCGTTTACACTATCAAATGAGCCGCAGATTGCACAATCTGCGGCTTACTTTTTGCCTTTTTTATACCAAAACATCAAAATTCAAACTTTTTTTCATTTTCCTCTTGCTTTTTGGGGTCAAATAAGGTATTCTTGCTTTAGTGAGCTAACGCGTTAAAGCGTCTAAGCACGAAAGGAGAACGTTATGTTTCTGAAAATTGCTATGCTGATCATCTTCTTCGCCATCATGATTGCCATCGGCTTCTGGTGCCGCAAGAATTCCACCGATGTCAACGGTTTTGTTCTGGGCGGACGCTCTGTCGGTCCGTGGGTTTCGGCCTTCGCTTACGGAACCTCCTATTTCTCAGCCGTTATCTTCGTCGGTTACGCCGGTCAGTTCGGATGGAAATTCGGTATCGCGTCGACCTGGATCGGCATCGGCAATGCCCTGCTCGGTTCCCTGGCTGCCTGGGTCATCCTCGGCCGCCGTACCCGTATCATGACGCAGCATCTGAACTCAGCCACCATGCCTCAGTTCTTTGAAGCCCGTTATGGTTCTTCTGCTCTGAAGATTGCTGCCTCCGTGATCACCTTCATCTTCCTGATCCCCTACACCGCCTCTCTTTACAACGGCCTTTCCCGTCTTTTCGAGATGGCATTCCATATCGACTACTCGATCTGCGTTATTGTTATGGCCGTTCTCACCGGTATCTACGTTATTGCCGGCGGTTACATGGCAACCGCGATCAACGATTTCGTTCAGGGCATCATCATGCTGTTCGGTATCGTGGCTGTCGTCCTTGCAGTTCTGAACAGCCAGGGCGGCTTCCTCGCCTCACTGGACGGTCTGGCTCGCATCTCCGATGAAACCGTCACCACCACACCTGGTATCTTCGCTTCCTTCTTCGGTCCGGATCCTTTAGGTCTTCTGGGCGTTATCCTTCTGACCTCCCTTGGTACCTGGGGACTTCCGCAGATGGTTCAGAAATTCTACGCCATCAAAAGTGAGAAATCCATCTCCACCGGTACCATCGTATCCACTTTCTTTGCAATCGTCGTTGCAGGCGGCTGCTACTTCCTTGGCGGTTTCGGACGTCTTTTCTCTGACAAGATCGACATCGCTTCCGGCGGTTTCGACTCCATCATCCCGACGATGCTTTCTTCTCTTCCGGATATCCTGATCGCCGTCGTAGTGATCCTGGTCCTTTCCGCTTCCATGTCGACTCTTTCCTCTCTGGTCCTGACTTCCAGTTCAACACTCACGCTGGACCTTCTGAAAGGTCATATCGTGAAAAAGATGGATGAGAAAAAGCAGGTGTTCACCATGCGGCTGCTCATTGTGGTATTCGTAGCTATCTCCGTTGTGATCGCCATCATTCAGTACAAGTCCAACGTGACCTTCATCGCCCAGCTGATGGGTGTGTCCTGGGGCGCACTGGCCGGCGCATTCCTCGCTCCGTTCCTGTATGGCCTGTACTTTAAGGGTGCCACCAAAACCTCTGTCTGGGTAAGCTTTGTATTCTCTTCTGTCGTGATGATTCTGAACATGCTGGTTCGTTCCAGCTTCCCGAAACTTCTCCAGTCTCCGATCAATGCCGGTGCGTTCTGCATGATCGCCGGTCTGATCCTGGTTCCTCTCGTATCGCTGTTTACTAAAAAGCCCGATCCGAAGGTTGTGGAAGAAGCATTCGATTGCTACAACGAGAAAGTTCTCGTTCCGCAGAAAGAAGCGCTGGGCGATGGTGAAAACTGATCCTGAGGCGTCTATATGATCATTGATATCCATACCCATACTTTCCCGGATCGGATCGCTCGTGCGGCGATCGACAAACTGTCAAAGGCGGCTCATGCAGCCGCCTTTACCGATGCTTCGAATCAATCTCTTCTCTCCTCTATGGAGAAGGCCGGCATTGATCTTTCCGTTATTGCTCCGGTGGCGACCAGTCCCGCGCAGGTCGAAAAGATCAACGATTCCGCTGCCCGTCTTACAGAGACCTATATGACAGCATCATCAGAGGATGTACAGTTGATGAGTTTTGGCTGCATTCATCCGGACTATCCGCATTTTCGCGAAGAACTGAAGCGTCTGATTTCCCTTGGTATCCGCGGCATCAAACTGCATCCTGTCTATCAGGGAGTCAACATTGACGATATCCGTTTTCTTCGGATCCTGGACTGTGCTGCATCTTTAGGACTCGTTGTCCTGACTCATGCCGGGCTGGACATTGGTTTTCCGGGTGTCGTTCATTGTTCACCCATGATGTGCCGCCATGCACTCGAAGAAATCGGTCCGTTTCCTTTTATCCTCGCCCATATGGGGGGCTGGCATGAGTGGGAAGACGTGCTGGAGCTTCTGCCGGGTACCGGCTGTTATATTGACACTTCCTTCTCGACAGACAGCTTTACCCCGCTTTCCGACGGTTACTGGAAAGAGGGGGAAGAAAAAATGCTCTCGCCCGAGGCTTTTGTCCGGCTTGTGCGTGCCTTCGGGGCCGATCATGTGATCTTTGGGTCCGACAGCCCCTGGAGCGATCAGAAAGTCTCCCTGGACTGGATCCGGGACTGCGGACCAGACGGCAAACACGCCCTTTCAGCCGAAATTGCATTAACCCAGGAAGAAATCCAGTTGATCCTCGGCGAAAACGCCCGAAACATATTAAAACTATCCTAGGAAACTGGAAAGATTAAAGAAATGGGGCTGTTGCAGAATAGCCCGATAAAAACAAAGAAAGACCTTGAGCTGTAAGCAGCAATGAATGAACGCTGCAAATAAACAGTCATCAAGGTCTTTTCTATGTAGCATCAATAATAGAACGCATAACCATATCTTTGGCTGGGAATCCTTTATCCATAGGC
>JAFOIR010000290.1 GCA_017420625.1 Bacillota bacterium | reverse complement strand
GAATCAGGGTCGATTCGAAAAAGGAAAATCAATTCATTATTGAACCGCTGCCGGGTGGACATTTTACTCATGCGAAGGCTGTTTATCAGAGCCTTTGGGGCAAGGTCGAAAGCGGCTGGACAAAAGAAGACAAGAAGACGATCTTTACGATCGTCATTCCCGCCAACTGCAGTGCCGTCATCAAACTGCCGGACGGAACGAAGCAGTCAGTGACGGCCGGTGAATACCGTTTCGTGATAGAATAAGCGATAGAAGGTGCGATTTGTTCGCACCTTTTTGACTTGTTTGGTAAGTGTTTTCATGATAGAATGGCATCAGAAAGTTTTCAAAAGGAAGGCACGGATGATGCAATTTACTTATCTTGGAACTGCGGCAGCGGAAGGCTGGCCGGCGGTTTTCTGCAACTGCCCATTCTGTAAAGAGGCGGCTCGGCTCGGCGGGAAGAATATCCGAACCAGGTCGCAGGCACTCATCAATGACGATCTGCTGATCGATCTGCCTCCGGACACCTACATGCATAAGCTTCATCAGGGACTGGATCTTTCAGCTGTTAAGTATCTGTTCATTACCCATAAACATATGGATCATTTCTATCCGCAGGAGCTGACCGTTTATGGAGGCGTTTACAGCCACGAGATGGTGAGTGAGACGCTGGACGTTTTCTGTGCGCAGGAGACGAAGGATTTCTTCTTTGAAGTATCCGGATGGGAACTGGAGGAAGAGGGTAGGAATAATATCCGTTGGCACATCCTGCATCCGTTCGAAACGGTACCGGCCGGTCCTTACCGCGTCACACCGCTGCCGGCTTCTCATATGCAGGAGGGCAATGAACCGTTCATCTATCACATCCGTGATGATGAAGGCCGCTCCGTTTTATATCTTCATGACAGCGGCTATTACAAGGATGAAGTATGGGACTACTTTGAAAAGTCCGCGAAATCGGAAGGTCCTGTCTCGATGGTCAGCTTTGATTCGACCAGCGGTTATAAACAGACGGATCACCGGGCTCACATGGGATTTGCGGAAGTGTTCCGGGTAAAAAAGAGAATGGAAGAGCTTGGTCTGATCGGTCCTCAAACGGTCTCGGTCATGAATCATTTTTCTCATAACGGACAGTGGCTTTACGATGAGATGGTAGAGCACGCTGCTCCGCAGGGTTGTCTGGTCTCCTATGACGGAATGAAGCTTGAAGTCTGAAGTTCGTTCGATAAAAACCATATCAGAAGGAGGAATACCTATGTCTCTGCAGAGATTACTGCTCGGAAAGGAAGACAATCATATTCTGCCGTTTTTCTGGCAGCATGGAGAAGATGAAAAAACACTTCGGCACTATGTGCGCATCATACATGAAGCCAATATCGGCGCGTTTTGTGTCGAGAGCCGTCCGCATCCGGATTTTTGCGGACCGCAGTGGTGGGCAGATATGGATGCGATCCTGGATGAAGCCAGGAAACTGAAGATGAAGGTCTGGATCCTGGACGATTCTCATTTCCCGACCGGTTATGCCAACGGAGCCATGGAAGAGGCAGATCCTTCCCTTTGCCGACAGAGCCTGACGATCCGGGTCCTGGATGTACTGCCGGATGGTACTTTAGCTATCCGTCCTGCTGATTATAAGGAAGCAGATGAATGGACGCCCAACATGATGGAAAGCTATACCATCGCCAAAGGCCCGATGAGAAAATTCGATGATGACAGGCTGGAAGCTATCGTTGCCTTTAAGGAAGGCGGAAGCGAGGCGGATATCCTTGATCTGACCGATCAGATCGGAGAAGAGCAGATTACCTTTAAGGCTCCGGGTGAAGGAAGTTGGAAAATCGCGGTTCTCAACCTCACAAGAAACCGTGGGCCCCATAGAAATTACATCAATATGATGGATAAGGAATCCTGTCATAAACTGATCGAAGCCGTTTATGAGCCCCACTGGGCACATTATCAGGCGGATTTCGGGAAAACGATTGCCGGCTTCTTCTCAGATGAACCGGAGATCGGCAACGGGCATCTGTATGAATTCGGAAAAAGGGTCGGAGAGCTCACGGATCAGGCCTGGAGCCGAAATGTTGCAGAAAAGCTGCAGGAAAGATGGCAGGGGAATTATCGGAAATATCTTCCGTTTATCTTTGATCAGAACTTTGACAAAGATCTGCAGGCGAAGGTACGGACAGACTATATGGATGTCGTCACCAGACTGGTAGAGGAATGTTTCTCTTTCCAGCTTGGCAACTGGTGCCGCGCGCACAAAGTAGAGTATATCGGGCATCTTATTGAGGACAACCATCAGCATACCCGTACTGTGTCAAGTCTCGGCCACTATTTCCGGGGACTGGCCGGACAGGATATGGCCGGAATCGATGATATCGGCGGACAGATCATGCCGCAGGGAGAAGCGATCGGTCCGGGCAACTTTATGAACCCGATCCGTGACGGTGAATTCTGGCATTATACGCTGGGAAAACTCGGAGCTTCCATGGGAGCGATCGACCCGCTCAAGAAGGGAAGGACGATGTGCGAAGCTTTCGGAGCCTATGGCTGGGGTGAAGGCGTACGGATGGAGAAATATATTGCCGATCATCTGATGGTGAGAGGTGTCAACTATTTTGTCCCGCATGCTTTTTCACCGAAGGAATTTCCGGATCCGGACTGTCCGCCGCATTTCTATGCCCATGGCCATAATCCGCAGTTCCGTCATTTTGGTGCGCTGATGAAGTATATGAACCGGATCACGACGCTGATTTCCGAAGGAAAAGCCGTTATTCCGGCGGCCATTTTATACAATGCAGAAGCGGACTGGTCCGGAGACTTCATGTATCTGCAGAAGCCGGCGATCGAGCTGTATGATCATCAGATCGACTATCATTTCATTCCGGCGGATGCGTTTGTCGAAGAGAAGTATCAGACAAAGATCGGGAAACAACTAATTGTCAATGATCAGACATATGAAGTACTGATCATCCCGTATATGGAATACATTCCGGAAGCAGCGGCTAAGGCCGTGATAACGCTTTCCTCAGATGGCTTCCCGGTCATCTTTGTAGACGGACTTCCAAAAGGGACCTGTGAAAACGGACAAAAAGATCCGAAGATCAAAGAACTGGAAGAGGCAGCAGCTAAGAAAGGCGGAATCTGCGTGCTTCCGATCGATCAGATCGCAGACGCACTTGTCAGCATGCATCTGACGGATGCTGTCCTTGAACCGGCCAGCTCAAGGATCCGCATCTATCATTACTACGATATCGAGAATTTCTATTACCTGGTCAACGAAGCTGCCGAAAGGTGGGAGGGCGATGTTATTCTTCCGATCAGCGGTCCCGTGAGCCTGTACGATGCATGGCAAAATGAAGTCGTAAAGGTATTCGACTCGGATGATCAGATCAGCGAAGACGGAAAAACAAGGCGGATCCATCTGGCGCTGGATCCTTCTCTGTCGCTTTTCCTGTTTGACGGAGATGATTTCTCGCTGAGATTAGGTGATCCGGCTCTTTCGGGACAAGGTTATCCATCTGAAGCAAAAGAAGAAGACTTCAGTGCCTCCTGGCAGAGAAGTCTTGCAAAATCACTCGATTATCCCAGATTCAGTGAGACGAAGAAGGTCGCTCTGCCGGATCAGCTGGCAGAGGAAGAGCCGAAGTTCTCCGGATTTGTCCGTTATGAGAAGGAATTGAAGGTGGAAGGTAAGATCAGGAGGACCTATCTGGAAATCACTGATGCCTATGAAGGGGTGGAAGTGTTTGTGAACGGAGAAAGTCTCGGAATACAGATCATCCCCACCTTCCGATATGATTTGACACCATATCTTCGGGCAGGGATGAATCAGATCAGAATAGAAGTCGCTACGACCCTGGAAAGAGAAGCAGCTGACTTCCCGAATCCCTGGGCTTTAGCGCTCGGTGCAGGAAAAGAAGGACCTAAGATCACGACACCTTCCGGCATCAACGGAAATGTGCAGCTGATTATTTGCTGAACACCAGTACGTTCCAGGAAGCCGGGGCTAATTCATAAGAGTTCTGTTCTATAGCCTCCTTGCGGATCGGGTGAACTTTTTCTTCTGCTGCGGAGTTGACTGCCAGCAGATCATCTGATTCCAATGCTTCCCAGGAGGAGAGCTGATAGCCTTCAAATCCACGCATATCGATCGAAAGATCTGCTTTTTCTTCAAGGCAGCGGTTCACTGCAAATACGGTGAGCTGCTGCTTTTCTTCGTTCCAGACGGCGGCAGCATCGACATCATTCACGTGCTCATGGTGACTGGTGGCATGTTCGCTGGAGCGGATGATCGGCGTCAGGCTGATGCCGCGGCCGTATTTCGAAGCGTGGAAGAAAGGATAGAAGATCGTCTGACGCCATGCTTTTCCGTCTTCTTCTGTCATGATCGGTGCGATCACATTGACCAGCTGCGCCAGCGCGGCGATCTTAACGCGGTCAGCATGCTTCAGGAAGGTGATCAGCGCAAGACCGTCTACGATGGCATCTTCATAGGTATAGATGTCTTCCAGCAGATGCGGATGACGGCGCCAGGGCAGATTCTTCATGTCAGCATCGTCAGAGGCGTTGGAATGATACCAGACATTCCATTCATCGAAGGAGAGATTGATCTGCTTTTTGGAGTGCTTCTTGGCTTTGACAAGATCGCAGATATGGATGACTGTTTCGATGAACTCTTCGAGGTCGATATTCTGAGCGAAAAACTCCGGAGTATCGCCGGCTGCATTGGACCAGTATGTGTGCAGAGAAACATAGTCGACATAGTCGTAGGTCTCGTCCAGTACTTCCTCTTCCCAGGTACCGAAGGTCGGCATATTTTTATTGGAAGAACCGCAGACGACACATTCGATGGAGTCATCCATCATCTTCATGGCCTTGGCTGTTTCAGCTGCCAGCTTGCCATATTCTCTCGCGGTCTTATGACCAGCCTGCCAGGGACCGTCCATCTCGTTGCCCATGCACCAGAGTTTGATGTCATAGGGCTTTTCGTCTCCGTGCAGGCGGCGCAGATTCGCATAATGGGAATCCGTATTGAGATTGCAGTATTCCAGAAGGTTCAGGGCGGCTTCCACGCCCCGGGTCCCTAAGTTTACGGCCATCATGGGTTTGGTCCCGACCTTTTTTGCCCAGCGGGCAAATTCCTGGATTCCGATCTCGTTGGGCTCTAAAGTGCGCCAGGCCAGATCCAGGCGAGGTTTGCGCTCCGCTTTTGGACCTACACTGTCTTCCCAGTAGAAATTCGAAACGAAATTGCCGCCGGGGTAGCGGACAATAGGAACGTTCAGTTCCTTCACCAGATCGATGACATCCTGACGGAAACCTTCTTCGTCGGCACTTTCATGTCCAGGCTGATAGATGCCGGTATAAACGGCACGGCCAAGATGCTCGATAAAGGAACCGTACATTCTTTCGTCAACCGGTGCGATCTGAAAGTCACGATCAACAATGAGTTTTGCTTTTGCCATGATGAGTTCTCCTTGTTTATTTTAGATACTGGATCAGTCCGCCGATCGTTCGGACGGTGTTCTGCACATCAAGTACCGGCTGGATGAGTGGTTCATATTCCCAGAGCTTCCTTCCGAGCTGATCCAGTTTTTCTTTGGTTTCGTCTGATGTTTGGGTTCCCAGATTCTTCAGGACATCGATACACTCGAGGAAGAATTCCAAGTAGATCTTCAGATAAAGACTGTCTGTGCTTTCCTGTGAAGCTTCACCGGATGCCTCTTTCAGAATCGGCAGGAGCTCTTTGATCAGGGAGGATGCTTTTTCAAAGTCATCACAGATCACGGGGTGTTCTTTATTTCCCATACCCGGTCCTTCATAGAGATGGAAGAGAGAAGAAAGTTTTTCAAGTGTCTCCTGAACCGCTTTTCCGTTCTTCCCGAAGGCCGCCTGGTAATATGCATTGGCAACGGTTTTGTAATCCGCCTGGTCATTAAAGAGGGCTTCTGCCATCGCGAGAACCGGCAGAGCCGTGGGAAGATAACATCGCTGGACCTGACAGCTGATCATGCCGT
>JAFOIR010000035.1 GCA_017420625.1 Bacillota bacterium | reverse complement strand
CCTGCCAGTTTTCTGGCTGCCTCAATATTGGTCAGATGAAACAGCTTTGCCGCGTAGTCAATCACATCGCCATCTGCTCCGCATCCGAAACAGTGAAACCGTTCATCCACCTTCAAACTTGGATTACGATCCGGATGAAACGGGCAGCACGCCATCCCGTTTCTTCCAACCTTCAGCCCGTAAAATTCTGCCGCCTCTCTTGTGGTTATTTTGTTTTTTATTGTCTGAAAAATATTGTCGTTGCTTCTTTGGTTCGCTATACTATGAATGTCATTTTTTGATTGGAACCGCCCCTCAGCTGTGCCACCAGCTGATTTCGGGGCAGTTCTTTTTACTTTTTCAGGATTTCCCATGCGAATTATCCTTGTCCGGTGTTTTGGTACTGATGCGGATCATTTCTTCCACAAGAGCACTGCACCTTTCAACTGCGTCACGTATTTCTTCCAGATCCGATACCTTCTCCAGTGCTGTACGGAGTTTTTTCAGTTCCACAGCCAGACGGTCACTCTGATACTTGCCTGCGCGGATCACAACCGTCTCTCCATAGAGCATCCTGATGAAGTAATCACCCTTGGCCTGTCCGCTGACTGCGACTTTTGCATCAATCAGGCGAAGTTCCTCTTCCGAAACCCGAAAATTCAGAATCCGGTTTCTTTTTCTGTCCTTGTTTTCACAGCTCATTTTTATTCCTCCTCCCTGCCGAATCGGTCAAGCCTTTCCGCGATTTTCGCCTGCTTGTTGGGATACAGATGGGAATACGTATTCAGTGTCGTTTCGATCTTTTCATGTCCGAGCCGGTCCGCAATCTCCTTTGGTGAGAAACCAAGTTCAATCAGAAGACTTGCGTGGCTGTGCCGCAAATCATGAATCCGGATCTTCTTGACTCCGCTGACCTTGATCCCGCGCTGCAGCTCCTTCTCCAGAAAGGTCTTGGTAACAGGAATCAGTGGTTCATCCGGATCCGGATCATAACGGTCTTCCAGATAATCGCGGATATCCTCTACCAGGAATTCAGGGATTGTGATGTCACGGATGCTCTTCGGTGTCTTAGGCGGTGTAATAATGTCTTTTCCTCTTAGCCGTTGATAGGATTTGGTAACAGAGATCACTCTGGTCTGCAGATTTACATCATTGATTTCCAGCGCCAGCAGTTCCCCGATCCGCATCCCGGTCCAGAACAGAATCTGAAATGCCAGCCAGGATTCCCGCTTATCGATAACACAGTCGGCAAATGCATTGAATTCCTCTTTGGTCCAGAAGCTCATCTCATCAGCTTTGCTTTTTCCCATACTGCCCGCGGTCCTGCACGGATTGTTCTTCAGTCCATAATAGCGGACCGCGTAATTAAAAATTGCGCTGAGCTGGTTATTGATGGTCTTCAGATACGTCTTGGAATATCCCTTGTTGATGAGTTCCGTCTGCCATTTGCGAATATCAGCCGGAGTTATCTCATTCATTTTCTTTTCTCCGAAATACGGAAGCACCTTGTCATCCATAATGTAGTGCTTATTGATCATGGTATGCTCCCTGAGCCGCGCTTCCATATCCTTGAAGTACAGATCCGCGAAGTCCTTAAACCTCATGTCGAAATCGCTCTGCTGCTTCAGCAGGAAATTCCGAAGCCATTCCTCGGCTTCCCTTCTCGTGTTAAATCCCCTCTTCATGCTCTTTCTGAGCTTTCCCGTCCAGTCACGATAGCGATATTGAATCAGCCATTTTCCTGTCTTCTTGTCTTTTTCAGGTTTCATCAGGTGGTCACCTCCTCGATTCCATAGCATCGTTTTTCCAGATACTTGCGGGGCACTCTTCCGGATACTGTCAGGAATCCTTTGGTCTGTAGTTCTTCATTCAGCTCGTGAATAATCTTGTAGGCGTGCCCTTTGGAAATTCCCATTATCTCTGCGAGCTGTTCCGCTGTCACAAAATTCATTTCCGATCTCATGTGTTTCCTCCTCCTGTTGTTTTGTAGCTTACTAGCTACATTCATTATATTGTAGCGTTCTCGCTACGTCAATGTCTTAACGGAAATTTTGTAGCCAAGTCGCTATGTTTGTGATATGTTTTATGTAGTGACAGATATCTCCCGATCCTATATGGACCAGGCATATGTACGGAATACGAAGAGAAGAGGGGAATTACATACAATGACAATCGGCGAAAAAATAAAATATTTCCGCAAACAGCGGGGTATTACACAGGGAGAACTTGCAGAATTGACAGGAATCCATCCTGTTTCCATCCGAAAATACGAGACAAATAAAATGCAGCCGCTCCCTCCTCAGGTCGAGAAGATTGCAGCTGCATTGAACGTAAACTTCAGTGCGATCTATGGAATGGATCAGAGCGCTTTCCGTCTGGAAACACGCGGAGATCTGATGGGATTATTGATGACTGCTTATAAAGCCGGACTGATTCAGGTTGATGGTCCGAAAGACAGATATGGTGCCTTCAAAGAAGAGCAATGCTGCATCCGCCTGCTCCCGGTACTCTCGCAGTATTTTGCTGTGGCTGGTCAGGAAGATGAGAATAGGAATATGCTGCCAGCACTAAAAGTGACAGATTCATCTGTCCTGTCTGATTTTATTCGTTGGGAAGGTTTATACCGTGAAGGATATCTGAAGGATCAGGAGCTGCTGACAAAAGGAAATTCTTCTGAAGATGAGAAATATGTCGCTGATGATTTTCGGGAGATGCTGGAGCAGATCGAGCTGGACCTGCAAGCGTCTCAGAAGAAACTGGATAAGACCTGTGACCACAGCGATGATGCCGACTCTGAAACGGAATAATTTTGAAAAGTGTACTCAAAATGTACTCACGAGACATAGAAAAAGTCCGGAAACCCAGTGTTTATGCTGGTTTCCGGACGTTCAATATTTATTCCAGCTCGATCGTTCCCGGCGGCTTGCTGGTGAGATCGTAGAGGACGCGGTTGACGCCCTTCACTTCGTTGATGATGCGGCGCATGCAGGTCTGCAGAACACTCCACGGGATCTCGGCCGCCTCGGCGGTCATGAAGTCGCTGGTGAGCACCGCGCGCAGCGCGACGGCGTAGTCGTAGGTCCGCCCGTCGCCCATCACGCCGACGGAGCGCATATTGGTGAGTGCGGCAAAATACTGCCCCAAGCTCTGGTCAACGCCGGCCTTGGAGAGTTCCTCGCGGAAGATGGCGTCCGCATCCTGAACGATCCGGACTTTGTCCTCCGTCACTTCGCCGACGATGCGCACGCCCAGACCCGGTCCCGGGAAGGGCTGGCGGTAGACGAGATAATGCGGAATGCCGAGCTCGAGGCCGAGCTGGCGCACTTCGTCCTTAAACAGCATGCGGAGCGGCTCGATGATCTCGCGGAAATCGACGTGGTCCGGGAGGCCGCCGACATTGTGGTGCGACTTGATGACCGCACCCTTGCCGAGGCCGCTCTCGACGACATCCGGATAGATCGTTCCCTGTACCAGGAAGTCCACCGCGCCGATTTTCTTCGCCTCTTCTTCGAAGACTTCAATGAATTCCGCGCCGATGATCTTGCGCTTCTGCTCCGGGTCGCTGACGCCGGCGAGCTTACTGTAGAAGCGGTCCTTCGCGTTGATGCGGATGAAATTCAGCTCATAGGCGCCGTCCGGGCCGAAGACCGCCTCGACCTCGTCGCCCTCGTTCTTGCGAAGCAGGCCGTGATCGACGAAGACGCAGGTCAGCTGCTTCCCGACGGCGCGGGACAGCAGAACTGCGGCGACAGAAGAATCGACGCCGCCCGAGAGGGCGCAGAGAACGCGGCCGGAGCCGATTTTGGCCCGCAGGGCTTCGATCTGGGTGTCGACAAAAGAAGACATCTTCCAGGTGCCGGCACAGCCGCAGATATTGCGGACGAAGTGGGAGAGCATCTTTTTGCCCTCCGGAGTGTGCAGCACTTCGGGATGGAACTGGACGGCGTAGAGGCGCTCCGCAGCTTTCTCCATGGCCGCCACGGGGCAGTTGTCGGTGTGGGCGGTGATCCGGAAGCCCTCCGGCACCGCGGCGATATAGTCCGTGTGGCTCATCCAGCAGGTTGTCTTCTTCGGGACCGCCTGAAACAGAACGGATTCTTTCTCTCCCGG
>JAFOIR010000289.1 GCA_017420625.1 Bacillota bacterium | reverse complement strand
TGTAGCAAAACAGCCTGAAAAGAACAAGAAGTCGAGACGACCCAAAAGGGTAGCCTCGGCTTCTTGTTTGTGGTAAAATAAGTTTGTGAAAAAATAGATTACTGCAAAAGAATTATGGCACATGCGAGCGGAGAAATCCGAGGTTTCTTATAGAACCCAGGGAACAGCCCATGCCGCAAAGCCGCGCACAAAATGGATGAAAAATGGTATACTGGGGCTGCGGAGTAAGGCCGGGGGACGGTTTGCCATCAAGAGTGCGTCTTTAGAACGTGGCCAGGCTACCTTTGAGCACACAGAATTGCGGTTTGACCGCGTGCATTAAACTACTATTTTTCAGATAGCCGCCTCCGCCTTTTTAACACTTTGTGGAGGTGACTATGGAAGCATTACTGTACTGTTGCTGCGGACTGGATGTGCACAAGGATTTAATTGAGGCGTGTATTCTTCGCGGCGAAGGGATGGAGCCTGAGATTGTCAGATGCAGCTTTGGAACGACAAAGCCAGAACTGAAACAACTGATTCTGTGGCTTTCTAAGAATGATTGCTACTCCATCGCAATGGAAAGCACCGGAGTGTACTGGAAGCCGATCTTTGAAACGCTTGAGCTTTGTTCTAAATATCTGGAAAATATTTGGGTCGTCAATGCCAATCACATGCGGAATCTGCCTGGCAGGAAATCTGATGTTGGAGATGCGGAGTGGATTGCTACACTGTTACGTCACGGCCTGCTGGAGAAAAGCTTTGTTCCGCCTGCTGCCATTCGAGATTTGCGTGAATGCTCCCGGCTGCATCGCTGCTTTGTGCAGGAACGTTGCCGCTATGTCAATCGGCTGGAGAAATTCTTACAGGCTCATGGTTTTAAGTTTTCTTCCGTTATGAAAGATATTCTTAGCGTTTCCGGAAGAAAGCTTCTAAATCTTCTCCGGGATACCGGCTCTTTAACGCCACTTGATGTCGCAGAAAATTGCCGCAGGCTTCGCCGGTCTCCAGAGGAGATTTCTGCGGCAGTCTGCGGCAACATTACCGTTGCGGAACAGCGCCTTCTCAAACATCTGCTCCACAAGCTTGACTCCTGCCAGGAGGATATCAGCAGTATCCTCGAGGATATGCGCTTGCTGTCCCAACAGTTTCAAGAGCAATTGGCGATCATCGATTCCATTCCCGGCTTCGACGAGGAGTCCGCTATGGAAATTATAGCAGAAATCAGTGCCGCTCCACAAGACCATTTTTCTTCCGGAGAAAAACTTTGCCGCTGGGCTGGAGTCACGCCAAGAAATGACGAGAGTGCCGGAAAGATGAAGTCCAGAAAGACTCTTCATGGAAATCCTTATGTGAAATCTATTCTGTGCCAGGCAGCCTGGGCGGCTGTGAAGGTACGCAATTCGCCTTTCCATGATTGGTTCTGGTCACATCAGCACAAGCTCGGTCAGAAAAAAGCAATCATTGCCGTCTCCAGAAAACTCCTCATGCTGATCTATCTTCTGTTACAATCTGGAGAGGCCTACCGGCCTCTCGATAAAGCTTCTTAATCCTCCGCTTTGCCTTGTCTTTTTGCTCTGTATGACAGGGCCTGGTTTTTATACCCTTTTTCGGGGACCAATCTCTTTTATTTTCGCATTAACCGTCCCCTGTCTCACTTAAACTTCCTGGAAGATAACGTGCCCGATGCAACAACGCTGTGCAAATTCCGCAAAATCATTGTTGAAAACGGGATTGACAAGCTTTTCTTAAGCTCTCCTCTGTCCTCCAACCCAGGGTGTAACTGTAGGTGCCAGCCCACCGCTGACCTTCTCCAAATCATCGTCCTTCAGCTTCACTTTATCCAGTTCTTCGTCGGTCAGCTTCATGCCGGCCTTCTCGATGAGCTCCCGAGCCTCTTCTTTGCTCGTGGCCTGATCTACTTCGTTTTTCAGTTTCCCAATGAGTTCCATGATGTACCTCCAAAGAAAAGTTCAAAGTTCAGAGTTCAGAGTTCAAAGGCGGGAGGGAACGAGGAAGCGTCCCCTATTTCAACACACTTCTCCACCCGCATTCGCATACGCCAGAAGTATTTAATGTTCCGCAGAATGGGCATCTGAAAGTAAGCTCGCCGCCGCTTACTTGATCCAGCTCGTCGTCGGTCAGGTGCATGCTTGCCTTTTTGTCGACCTCTCTCTGCTCTTCCTTCATGGCTGCGTAATCAGATCGAGTTTTCAGTTTACCTGTAAGTTTCATGATGAGACCTCAAAAAACATTATCCTAAGTTACGCTTATTATATCACAACTTTTGTCACAAAACAATCACACAGGAAAGGAGTTGTAAATTTTGCCTGATATTTCATTCAACACCAACGCGGGGCAGACGATTGCCCGCGAGATGCTCATCGTCTACCTGAACACCGGCACCACGGCTTCGCCGGTCTGGTCCGCCGTCGGCAAGCGCGTGGAGGACAGCTCCACCGAGATCGACTGGGACACCGAGACCATCCGCGACATCCTCGGCGCCACCTACGGCACCATGAAGAAGCCCACCGTCAAGCAGACCTTCGCCCCC
>JAFOIR010000288.1 GCA_017420625.1 Bacillota bacterium | reverse complement strand
CGATAGATGAGTCCTACCCCAAGGCCTGTCAGCACACCGCCCATGACTACAGAGGTCAAAGGGGACGTAAAAGGTAAAGACAGCTTGGAGAAGAGCTGGATAAACAGAGTGAAGATGCCCATGCCGATGGCGGAATACAGAATGAATTTCCTGTTGATCAGCCAAAGGCCGATCAGAAACATGGGAATATTGATCAGGACTACCATCAGAGCGATCGACCAGCCGAATTCATAGTGGAGCAGCTGAGCAAAACCGGCAACTCCTCCCGCCAGCAGCTTGGCTGGTGTATAGAAAAGGTTCATGCCCAGGGAATAGATCGCACTTCCCAGGACAACCTCTCCGATCGTTTTTCCGTTCTCCTTGAAGAACTCTTTCGTTGTATCACGCATGATCAGCGCCTCCCTTGTATTCCAGACACATCATTGTCAGATCGTCAAACTGCTCTGCATCCTGGACGAAGTCATCTACCGCACGGCGTACATTCTTCAGAACCTGTACACAGTCCGCCTTCGGATCTTCATTCAGTGCAAGAAGCATCCTTTCTGTTCCGAACATTTTCCGGTCTGCCTGGGATGCTTCCGGCACACCGTCGGTGTAGAGGAAGATCTGATCTCCTTTCTGAAGCGTCAATGTATATTCATGGTAGTATTCATCATCAAAACCGCCTATGACAAACCCGTGCGGATCTTTAAACAGCTCAAACTGACCGTTTGCACGTTTGATCGCGGGATATTCATGACCGGCATTGGCGGCCGTCAGGATACCGGAAGAAATATCCAGCATCCCAACCCAGACGGTGACAAACATGCCTTCCGGATTATTAGAACAGAGCGCTTCATTTGTCTTTCCGAGAATCTGTCCCGGAGTCTTGCCCAGCATCGCAACGCTCTGCAGAATCGTTTTGGTGATCATCATCAGCATGGCAGCCGGGATTCCCTTGCCGCTGACATCTGCCATCACCATGGCCAGATGATTTTCATCCACCAGGAAAAAGTCATAGAAATCTCCGCCGACTTCCTTGGCCGGATCCATCGAAGCATAAATGTCGAATTCTTTTCTGTCCGGGAACGGTGGGAAAACGTGCGGCAGCATGGAAGCCTGGATCTTCTCCGCCAGCTCCAGTTCCGTACCGATCCGTTCTCTTTCCGCTGTAATGGTCTGGATGTCAGAGATATAGTTTTTCATTCGGTCTGTCAGGGACTCGAAGGATTCTGCCAGTGACTGAGTCTCATCTCCGGTCTTCATATCCCAGTGAAAATCCAGATGATCGCCCTCTACCTGCTGAACCTGTTCGGTCAGAGACTTGATGGGGCTGACAATGTGTTTGGACAAAACGAGCGAAACCAGCAGAATGATCAGGATGATCGAAATCACCACAATAATCATGATCATGCTCGAGCGACGAATATAGTTATCCATCTCCGCAGAAGACTGCTCGGTGATTTCTTCGATACCGGCGATCAGCTGCGTTGTCGGCGCTTCCACAACCTCCTGGGGCAGGAGCAGCACGAAAGACCATCCAACAGTCTTCATCGGTGCATAAGCTACATACATTGCCTGACCATCTACTTCAATCAGATCAACGCCGCTTTCTCCTCTGACTGCTTTTTCCGCTGTCCTGGCGATCTCCTGACCTTCCTGTTCTCTTAAGTCTTCGCCCTCTTCGCCAATCTCCAGGATTCCTGTTTTAAAGGTGGAGAATTGAATCTGTCCTTGCTGAGACAGAATCAAAGCGTTCATATCAGAGTCCAGATGGATATTTTCAACCATTGAATCCAGATCATCCAGATACATGCCCGCACCGGAAACGCCCATAAATTCGCCGTTGACATAAATCGGAACACCGCACATGACCCCCAGCTGTGGTGTATGAGCATCCCGAACGGCGGGAGAGAGGAAGGTTTTCCCGGTCTCTTTAGCGCCGATATACCATGGCCGTACACTGGGATCAAAAGGCATGAGCTGTCCGTTTTCGTCAAATTTCTTCGGGGCAATATAATCGGCCTGAACCATAAAACCATTCACTGATGCGATATAATTGGAAGCCATTGCCGGAAAGTTCTCGTTGATCGAAACAAGTAGATCCTGAATATTTCCAATCAGCATCACTTCTTCCTGAACAGCGGGATCATCAGGCATCGTCTCCGGATCCAGATAAAGAGCCTGGATCGAAATGGTTCCATCATTATTCTTATCCGGAAGCGGAACAGGCCTTGCTGAATAATCCTCCGGATGCTCGTAGATCTTTTGTGCTGCAAAGGCAGCTGTTTCGACGGCCTGCTCAAATTCTGCAAACAAGGTGTCAGCCAGATCTGCCTTATTCTCGGCCAGCGTCATCAATGTGCGCTGTGTCATTTCATCCATGGAAAGAGCCGATTTTTCTCCGGTCGTTCTGCCGATTCGTTCGCTGTAAGTAAAGGCGGTATTGGTAAGACCATTGGTCGAGAGAAAAAACACCGCTGCGACACAAAAAACCGCGGCAATCATCACAGCGATCATGGTCGTGGAAATCTTCATCTGTAAAGAACGGTTTTTTGACATGTCACGGCACTCCTTCCCTGTTTGTTATTGTCCTATTATAACAATAGATGAGGTTCAAAACAAGAGACAGAATGTGCCAAAAATAACAACAAAAAAGAGGTCGGAATCGAGAGAAAAATCGGCATATTTTTGACTTTTCAAAATGGGTTAAAAATGCCCGTTTTCCTTGTATTTATGCGGGTTTTATGGTATAATATCATAGATTAATTTGTATTGGTTTTCAGATAGAAAAACCTGCATAGTATTTGCACTTTGGCAGGGGATTGGAGGAACCATTTTTTGAATACTGAAATCAGTTTAGAAGGACTGGATCAGCAGGATCTGGAAGCAAGAGCGATTCTGGAACGCGCAAACGCTGCCGATGCTGAGACACTGGAGAACGGGCAGGAGAAAGTACAGGAAGACTATCATCACGAGAGTGAACAGGTTGAAGCTGATCTGACCGTTACCGGAGAATATACCGCCAGCCAGATCCAGATTCTGGAAGGGCTGGAAGCAGTTCGCCGCCGTCCTGGTATGTATATCGGAAGTACTGCTTCCCCCGGACTTCATCATCTTGTTTATGAGATCGTGGACAACTCTGTCGATGAAGCACTGGCTGGCTACTGCACCGAGATCAATGTTACCATCAACCCGAACAACTCCATCACAGTTGTCGATAACGGCCGGGGAATCCCGGTCGATATCCAGCCTCAGAAGGGCATCTCCGGTGTAGAAGTCGTTTATACGGTCCTTCATGCCGGCGGAAAGTTTGGCGGTGGGGGATATAAAGTATCCGGCGGTCTGCACGGCGTCGGTGCTTCTGTCGTCAATGCACTTTCCGTTTCAGTTGTCGTTCAGGTCCATATCGGCGGACAGATTCATCAGATCCGCTTTGAACGCGGAAAGACCGTTGAACCGCTGAACGTGATCGGACAGACCGATCATACCGGAACGACTGTCACCTTCCAGCCGGATCCTGAAATCTTTGATGATCTTGTCTATGATTTTGATACATTGGCTCACCGCCTGCAGGAAACCGCTTTTCTGACCAAAGGTCTGCTGATCACACTGGAAGACCTTCGTGAAGGCATGCAGCAGAAAAAGGTCTATCATTACGAAGGCGGCATTCGTGAGTTCGTTGCCTATGCAAACGAAAACAAGGATCCTCTCTATGATAAGATCATGTATGCCGAAGGTATGAAGGACGGCGTCTATGTAGAAGTTGCTCTGCAGCACAATGATTCCTATGCGGACAGCACCTATACCTTTGTCAACAACGTTCATACTCCGGAAGGCGGTACTCATCTGGCCGGCTTCCGCGCAGCCTATACACAGATCCTGAATGATTACGGCCTGAAGAACAAAATCCTGAAGGAAGATGAGAAACTTTCCGGCGATGATGTGAGGGAAGGTCTTACCTGCGTTCTTTCCGTCAAGCTGGGCGATCCGCAGTTTGAAGGACAGACCAAGCAGAAACTCGGCAACGCCGAAGCCAGAGGTGCAGTAGCCGCTGTCGTAAAGGATGGTTTGACTTTCTTCCTGGAACAGAACCCGAATATCGGTAAAGTCATTATTCAGAAAGCCATTCTGGCTGCACGCGCCCGCGACGCTGCCAGAAAAGCCAAGGAACTGACCCGCCGCAAAACAGCGCTTGACACAACGTCACTGCCCGGAAAGCTGGCTGACTGCTCCGACCGTGATCCCAAAAACTGTGAGATCTACCTGGTAGAGGGAGATTCCGCCGGCGGTTCCGCCAAGAATGCCCGTACTCGTAAAACTCAGGCTATTCTGCCGCTTCGAGGCAAGATCCTGAACGTAGAAAAGGCAAGACTGGACCGTATACTCGGCAATGAAGAGATCCGTTCCATGATCACCGCTTTCGGTACCGGTATCCATGAAGATTTCGATATCGAAAAACTTCGCTATCATAAGATCATCATCATGTCCGATGCCGATGTCGACGGTGCCCATATCCGTACGCTGATGCTGACCTTCTTCTATCGCTTCATGCCGCAGCTGATCGAGCAGGGCCATGTATATATTGCCCAGCCGCCGCTTTACCGCGTGGAAAAAGGCAAGAAGGAAGTCTATTACGCTTATTCCGATCAGGAATTGGAGCAGATCAAAGAAAAGGTCGGAATCAGGGATGACGACAAGTCCGTCGAGATCCAGCGTTATAAAGGTCTGGGCGAGATGGATGCCAGCCAGCTGTGGGAAACCACCATGGATCCCGCGAATCGCATCCTCCTCCAGGTACAGATGGAAGATGCGGCAGCCGCCGATAAGATCTTCACGATCCTCATGGGCGATAAAGTCGAACCGCGCCGCGAGTTTATTGAGACACACGCCAAGTACGCTACCAACATCGATACTTACGGCTAAAGAATCTTCGAAAGGATAAATACAAATGGCTGATAATAATACACCGAATACGCCGGATGATCAGATCCTGGATGAAGAACTGAACGGCGTGGGGCTTCCTGCCAATCCCCAGCATGACCGGATCGAGGCAGTCAACCTTGAGAAGCTCATGCGGGAAAGCTATATCGACTATGCGATGAGTGTCATCGTCACGCGTGCGCTGCCGGATGTCAGAGACGGTCTGAAACCGGTTCAGCGCCGTATCCTCTATGCCATGAGCGAACTGCATCTTGATCCTTCCAGTTCGTATCGTAAATCCGCCCGTATCGTGGGCGATACCATGGGTAAATATCATCCCCATGGTGATTCCTCCATCTATGAAGCGATGGTCCATATGGCGCAGGATTTCAATATGCGCTATATGCTGGTAGACGGACATGGAAACTTCGGTTCTGTCGACGGTGACGGCGCTGCTGCCATGCGTTATACGGAAGCCCGTTTCTCCAAGATCGCGATGGAGATGATGGCCGATATCGGGAAAGATACGGTCAATTTTGCCGATAACTTTGATGCTTCCCTGAAAGAACCGGAAGTCCTTCCGGCTCGTTTCCCGAACCTTTTGGTGAACGGAACCGGCGGCATCGCCGTTGGTATGGCGACCAGCATTCCCCCTCACAACCTGGGAGAAGTCATCGATGCGGTTGTCAAGATCATTGATAATCATGTGCTGGAAGATCGGGAAACAGATATCGACGAACTGATCAAGATCGTTAAAGGCCCTGATTTTCCCACCGGAGCAACTATCTACGGCACACGCGATATCGAACAGGCTTACCGGACAGGACGCGGCCGCGCGGTCGTTCGGGCCAACATGGAAGTGGAAGAGCTTCCGAACAACCGTCACCGGATCGTCGTTACGGAGATCCCTTATCAGGTGAACAAGGCCAAGCTGGTCGAGCGTATTGCTGATCTTGTCAAGGACAAGCGCCTTGAAGGTATTTCGGACCTGCGCGATGAGTCTGACCGGACCGGTATGCGGATCGTCATCGACCTGAAGCGGGAAGCCAATCCGCGTGTCATGATGAACCAGCTTTACAAGAATACGCCGCTTCAGAACAATACCAGTTTCAATATGCTGGCGATCGTTGACGGCCAGCCTAAGGTACTCAATCTCAAACAGATCCTTACCTATTACCTCGATCATCAGAAAGAAGTTGTCACACGCCGTACCCGGTACGATCTTGGCAAAGCCCAGGCCAGAGCCCATATTCTGGAAGGACTTTTGATGGCGCTGGATCATATCGACGAGATCATCAGCATCATCCGTGCCAGCAGCAGTGTCGATGATGCCAAAGCTTCCCTGATCGTCCGTTTCGGATTTGATGATGTGCAGGCACAGGCCATCGTGGATATGCGTCTGAGAGCACTGACCGGCCTGGAAAGAAGCAAGCTGCAGGGCGAATACGATGAACTCGAATCAATGATCGCTGAATTCATGGCGATCCTGTCCAACGAGAACATCCTCTACGGCGTTATCAAGGAAGAGCTTCTGATCATCAAGACAAAATACGGCGATCCGCGCCGCACCTATATCACCCATGAAGAAGGAGAAATCAATCTCGAAGACCTCATCAAGGATGAACAGTGCGTCGTCACGATCACGAATCTTGGATACGTCAAGCGTACGTCGCTGGATATGTATCGCAGCCAGAACCGCGGCGGCAAGGGCATCAAGGGCGTTGAGACCCGCAAGGATGATTATGTCCAGGATCTGTTCGTCTGCTCTTCACATGATTATCTGCTGTTCTTCACAACCAAAGGCCGTGTCTATCGTCTGCGTGCCTTCGAAATTCCGGAAGCAGGCCGTACGGCCAAAGGAACGGCGATCGTTAATCTCCTTCAATTGAACGGCGATG
>JAFOIR010000034.1 GCA_017420625.1 Bacillota bacterium | reverse complement strand
GATTCTCCTTTGTTACGAATCTATCATGAACGGCAGAAAATACCGCATCTGTTTGAACCACCATGGCCAGTCGTGCGCCACGTCATATCCCCAGAAATCACACCAGGCGTTGATCCCCTTCTCACGGAAAACCTGTTCCAGGAACCGAAGCGTTCTGAGTCCTTCCTCTTCCCAGGGACCCTGTCCGCAGCATACGATGATCTTCCGTTCATTATACAGCTGAATGTAGGGATGATCAGCCGGCATATTCGGCAGGAACCGCTCCGGGGAGCTCTCATAGAGCACCGGATCCATCCAACCGTGGAAGAAATAGTCCGTATCATAAACGCCCGACAGCGCTATCACGCCGCGGAACAGATCCGGCCTGCGCAAAAAGGAGATCAGCGCATGATTCGCGCCCATGCTGAACCCTGTTGTCACGGGAGGAAGCGGGTTTCTTTCCCGGATCAGCGGGACGACTTCATCGACGATATAATGAAAATACTGTTCCTGCCTTGCCGCACGCCAGGTATTGTCGCCGCCCTCGTTCGACCAGCTGTCCTCATCGACCGTATCGACAATGAAAAACTGAATCTTTCCTTGTTCCAGAAAATCCGAAAGTTCCCGGATCATTCCGAACTCTTCAAAGTTGCGGCACTTGGAATTCTGGGTGGGAAACCCGAGGATCGGGGTCCCGCCGTGTCCATAGATCATCATCTCCATATCTTTCTGAAGATGGTGACTGAAGTGCCGGATATATTCCTGATGCAAAATAAAGACCTCTTTTCGTTTGATGCTATATATTGTATGCACACAAATCATCCGTTGTCAACTGGATTTGTCTGTGATAGGATAAGACAACTGATATTTTGAATCAACAGGAGGACGACATGTCCTATCTACTGACTATCGATGGCGGAACGACAAATACCCGATATACCTTGTGGGATCAGACATACGAAATCATCGGAACTTACCGACAGGATACCGGTGTCCGTGTCAGCGCTGTTACCGGCTCAACCGAAGCTTACAGGCAAAATATAGCCGAAGGACTTCAGCAGATACTCACACAAAATCAGATCCCTGCAGGTGAGATCGGGGCTATCTATGCTTCCGGCATGATTACCTCTTCCCTGGGACTTCAGGAACTTCCTCATGTTCCGGCGCCGGCCGGAATAGAAGAACTTGCCGCAGCGGTGCGGACGATCAATGATCCCAAGATCTTTCCGGGACGGATCCACCTGATCCCAGGTGTAAAAAATAATGTAAGCGGCAAGACCAGCGATTCCCCGGACGGCTTCGGTATGGATATGATGCGAGGTGAAGAAACGGAAGTGATCGCTCTGCTCGCCAAGCTGTCCAATAACGATTTCGCGGGGCAGGATACCGGTTCAATGCCTTCCCCATCCCGCCTGATCATTCTTCCCGGTTCTCACAACAAGTTTATCTGGGTCAGTCCGAAAGGAAAAATAGAACAATGCCGTACCACCCTCTCCGGTGAACTGATCGATGCACTCTCTCATCATACCATCCTTGCAGATGCCGTGGAACATACATTTGCGCCTTCTCATTTTGAATCGAAGTATCTGCTGGCCGGAGCAGAAGCAGCTGATACCAAAGGACTGACAGCAGCTCTTTTTGAAACGCGGATCTATCGGATGTTCGACGGGCTTTCCGCTCCTCAGGCAGGCACCTTTTTATTGGGAGCTGTACTGGAAGAAGATCTGAAGGCTTGTCTTGGGAGATCTGCTCCGACAAATATTGGTTCTCTCCCCAAAGAAATCATCGTCGCAGGAAAAGACCCTCTTCGCAGCGCTATCGTCTATTTGATGAAAAAGAAAAATCTTTCCCTTGTCCGGGAATATATCTCTGAGGGTAAACCCTTGGCCGCCTATGGTGCCTTGCTGTTAGCCAGAGAGAAAGGAGATTTCTGAAATGCCAGTCGATATAAAATTCCTTCAAAAAGAAAAGATCATTGCCATTATCCGCAGCATTCCGCTGAAAGATATGAAAAAAACCGGTGACGCCCTTTATAAAGGCGGCATCCGGCTTATCGAAGTTGCTTTTGACCACGCAAAACCAGATGGGATCGACCAGACCCTCGAAAGTCTCCATCAGTTGCGCACCTCTTTACCCGAGGATGTTCATCTCGGTGCCGGCACCGTTCTCAGCGAGAAAGAAGTCAAAAGTGCTTTTGAAACCGGTGCTGAATTCATTATCTCTCCCAATACGGATCCGGCTGTTATCCGAAAAACCAAAGATCTTGGCATGCTCTCCATGCCCGGAGCGATGACACCCAGCGAAATAGCCTCAGCCTATCAGGCCGGCGGCGATATCATCAAGCTTTTCCCGGCCGACCTCCTCGGCCCGTCCTATGTAAAAGCACTCCGTGGTCCTCTCGGGCACATTCCTCTAGCGGCTGTCGGCGGGATCAGCCAGGAAAACATCCGCAGCTGGCAGGATGTTGGTGTCCAGGTCTTCGGAATAGGGTCTTCTCTCGTCTCACCCGTCCTTGTCCGCGAAGGCCGCTTCAAAGAACTTACTGACCGCGCCCTGGAATTCTTACAGATTGTGCACCCCGATTCAGCACTTGGTTAGTCAGGACATCCTATATCCCTACTCTTTCCTTGCATTCACAATCAACAGTGCAACAAAAAAAGCCGTCACACTGACGGCTTTTTGCTTTCCTTGTCTCCATTCAAAGGCATTTAGCCTTCGATCATGATCGTTTTCTTAGCGGGGATCTCTTTCGCTCTCTTCGGGATATTCAGTGACAGAACGCCATGCTCAAACTTAGCCTTGATGTCCTCTTCCCGAAGTGCATCGCCAATGTAGAAGCTGCGCTGCATCGAACCGGTATAACGCTCCTGGCGAATGATGCGGCCTTGCTTTTCGTCTTTCTGTTCGCTCTCCAGACCTTTGGCTGCGCTGATGGTCAGATAACCGTTCTCGAGTTCCAGATGAATGTCTTCTTTCTTGAAGCCAGGCAGATCAATATCCATCTCATAATGATCTTCGTGCTCCTTGACATCGGTCTTCATCAGACGGTTTGCATGTCTTCCGTACAGTTTCTTTTCAGCCTGATCAAATCCTCTCATATCCGGGAAGTCAAACCAATCATCCAATAAATTCTCTCCAAAAATACTAGGCAGTAACATATCAAACACCTCCATTAAAAGTGATTATTGTATTGAGCAGGGGAAGCGATCAGATTGATCGCTGCGATCTTTTCGATCGCTGAGATCCGATCCCGGGGCCTAAGCCCTGTCTGATCTTCTCTCTTCCTTTGTTCTGAGTCTATTATACCACTTTGTTAGCACTCGTCAAGAGTGAGTGCTAACAATTTTTGTGAACAATTTGTGAACATCCTGCCAAATCACATCAAAAAGGCGAAAAAATACGCACAAAACGCGAAATCCGGTCCCGGAAAAGGAAAAGCCGTACCTAAAACAGGTACGGCAGGATGACTTTCCATGCTTCCTGAAGCCTTGGAAGGTTCCAGGCGGCGTTGGCCGGGCTGGTGGAGGGAAGCTTGACAGCGTCCCGCCCGGTCAGCTTTTTCGTATATTTCTGATAGAGTTCATAGGATTTCGTTCCGTTGCAGAAGATCTGACGGATATCAGCCGCCTGAAGGATCATCCGGATGTCGTTGACCGTCACGTCTTCGATCGTGCTGTCACTCGATCCTTCGATCCGGCAGCTCTGGATCACGTCCCACATAGCGATTCCGTGAGAAAGAGCCAGATGGCGTTTCGCTTCGATGTCACCGTGCGCCGGGACCTCTTCCTGAAGAAGCGAAGCAACAAGCGGCCAGTAACGGTTCTGCGGATGCCCATAGAAAAAGGTCTGCTCTCTCGACTTCACCGAGGGAAAACTGCCCAGCACCAGGATCCGGCTTTTTTCATCGTACATCGGTCCGAAGGGATGCTGAATGAAATCGGCCATCTCAGCCCTCCGCTTTCAGTCCTTCGTATACCAGATCTCTCATTCTGGGATGGATCACGCTGTAGGCAGTACCGAATCCCAGCACATGCATCACATAGGTGATCGCCACATGATTCATCGGATCGATCACAGAGAAAGCGCCGGCAGCGCCGTCCCAGCCGAATTCCCCGACTGGAGCCTGGCCGAAACCTTCATTGATCTTGACGCGCACACCCAGGCCGTAGCCGTATTCCAGACGGCCCAGCTTGTGGAAATCATCCAGGGCTGCATCGGTGGTGACGCTGTGAGTAAAGAGCATGACGGTCTCTTCCTTCAGGATCCGTACGCCGTTCGCACCGACGCCGCCGTTCGCCAGGGCATCCAGAACCGCATGATAGCCTTCCGGCGTTCCGGCCAGTACGGCTCCGCCGCTCTCATATTTGTCGCCCAGGCTGAAGCCGAAGTTAAGCGGAACCGGGACGATCTTATCCTCTTCCGGCTTCCAGGAATAGAGTGCAGCAAGCTTTTTCTTCTGTTCTTCCGTCGGATGACAGGTGAGGCCTGTGATTCCCAGCGGCTCGAAGATGTGTTTCTTAAGATATTCGCTGTAGAGCTCACCGCTGATAACTTCGATCAGCGCAGCGACGACATCGTGTCCCAGGGAATAGCGGAATCTTGTTCCCGGCTCATAGATCAGCGGTACTTTCGCAAGGGCCGCGATCACTTCCCGGGTGGTCGGATTGGGATTCTTTTCACGAAGTGCTTTGATCGGTTCGCTGCCTAGATCATAGGTAAGACCCGCCATCATGGCCATGCAGTCGATGATCCGGATCTTGTTCTTGGCAAAGTGGCTGGCCGTATGAAGTTTCGGCATCATCATCATATCTTCCGCATAGCGCGAATCATTGACGACCGTTACATATTCCCATTCCGGCAGATATTGACAGATCGGATCGAAGAGCGATGCTTTGCCCTGCTCGATCAGCTGCATCATGGCAGTCATCGTCACGACCTTGGTGCAGGAATAGAAATAGTAATATTCCGATCCGTCCACCGGTATTTTCAGATCATAATCCGAATGGCCGATCTGACGGCGGTAAACGGTCTCATGATCTTTGGAAACGATGACTTCCAGCCCTTTGATTCCATATTCCTCGTCCAGGCTTTCCAAATATTGTGTCAGCAGATGAAAATTCATAAACACCTCCTAAGGTGAAATTAAACTGATGGCTGAAAAAGCGGGGTGGAATAGTACCGATCACCGCTGTCCGGCAGGAGCGCAACGATCGTCTTGCCGGCATTTTCCGGTTTCTTCGCATACTCGATCGCAGCCGAAAGCGCTGCGCCGGAGGTAATGCCTACGGAAATTCCTTCTTTCGTGGCGAGCATCTTCGCTGCGGCAAAAGCCTCGTCCGATGTTGCCAGGTAGACTTCATCATAGATTTTCTGATTGAGCAGGCTCGGGATGAAGTTTGCGCCGATGCCCTGCAGTTTGTGCGGACCGGCCTGTCCTTTTGACAAAAGGGGTGAATCCGCGGGCTCCAGCGCCACGATCCGAACAGAAGGATTCTGCTTTTTCAGATATTCTCCGATGCCTGTCAGGGTGCCGCCGGTACCGACGCCTGCAATAAAGATATCGACTTTCCCGTCCGTGTCCTGCCAGATCTCCGGACCTGTCGTCTGCCGGTGCGCTTCTGCGTTGGCCGGGTTGTCGAACTGCCCGGGAATGAAGCTGTTCGGGATCTGGGCGGCCAGTTCTTCCGCTTTAGCTACCGCTCCGCTCATCCCTCTGGCACCTTCCGTCAGAACGACCTGCGCGCCGTAGGCTTTCAGGATATTCTGTCTCTCCACGCTCATGGTATCCGGCATGGTCAGAATCATCCGGTATCCGCGGGATGCTGCGATCGCCGCAAGACCGATGCCGGTATTGCCGGAAGTCGGCTCAATGATGACCGATCCTTCCTTCAGAAGCCCTTTCGCCTCCGCGTCTTCGATCATATACAGAGCAGCCCGGTCCTTCACGCTGCCGGCGGGATTTAAATATTCCAGCTTGACCAGCACTCTGGCCTGAAGACTCAGCTCTTTTTCGATATTACCGACCTCCATCAAGGGCGTATGCCCGATGAGGCTGGTAATTCCCTGCACGATATTTGCCATAACTCTGCCTTTCCTAACCCAGCATTTTCTCCAATGCCCGGACGATCAGATCGTGTTCGTATTCATCGCCCGGCCCGGATACGGTGATCATACCGACCCGTGTTCCGTCCTTCAGCAGGATCGGAAATCCGCCGCCGCAAAAGACGATGTCGGACTGAGGCAGCATTTCCATCTTCCGCGGGACCCCGCGCATGGCCATCTCCGTCCACAGACGCAGCGTACTTTTTCCCATCATCCGGACGGTGCTTTTCTTTTTCTGCATCCAGTAATCATTGAAGGCATTCGTGCCCTGCGGCATCCAGCGGTAAACTTCCATATCGCCCAGTTCGATCTGAATGGCCGCTGCTTTTCCATCTTCCTTGGACATCTGGCGAAGCAGCTCTCCCAGTTCTTCCGCTTCCTGGGCCTGGAAGGTTTCAAACCTATAGGTCTCTTCCTGACGGATCAGGTCCTCCAGAGAGAATTTCGTAGGCGCCTTCGGTTTTTTCTCGCCTAAGATCTCATCGGCCTTTTCTGCAAAATCCAGGGTCAGCGCCCAGGTGTTGATATCACTTTCGATCTTTCCTTCATGGATCAGATCGCAGAAATGCCCGATCTCATGGACAAAGCCTTCCTCTTCCGGATCCTCAAAGGTTTCCACAAGACCCTGCCGTCCCTGATAGAGTCTTGCCTTCCGGCAGCCCAGGAAATAATCCATTTCGATATAGCCTTCCGATCCGGAAAGGATTCCGGTGGAATCCATCTGACCGCCTACTGAGGTCATGCAGTTGGCAATCACGCCGTCCGGATAACGCATGTTGAAGGCTACGGTCATATCGACGCCGGTGGGCGCCAGCTCAACCATATACTGCAGTTCCTGGGGTGCGCCGCCCATGAGGCCGGTCACAAATTCATAGGGATAAACGCCGGCATCGAGGAAAGCACCGCCGGCCGTTTCCTTTTTCCAGATCCGGGAGTCTTTCAGCCACTCGGGCATGGCAAAACAGAATGAGGTACGGATCATCCTGAGTTTTCCGATCTTTCCCTCCTTCAGCCAGGAAACCGCTTTCTGGTAAGCCGGCTGAGTCCTGGTCCAGAAACCCTCCATGATCAGGACGTTCTTTTCTTTGGCCAGGGCCATGATCTCCCTGGCTTCCTTCGCATGGACGAAGAACGGTTTTTCGCACAGGACGGCCTTGCCGGAGAGGATCGCCATTCGGGCAATCTCTGCATGCGTATTATGTACCGTCGCTATATAGACGGCTTCGATCGAAGGATCAGAAAGAAGTGCTGCATAGCTTTCATACGCTTTTCCGCCGTACTCACCTGCAAACTTCTCTGCTCTTTCAAATTCTCTGGCAGCACAGCCGCAAAGTTCTGCCTTTTCGGATTTTGCAAGGGCTTTTGCAAATCTTTTCGCAATATTGCCGCATCCGAGGATACCAAAATGGATCTTACTCATGGTTACAGTCCTTCCTATCGCCCAGGACATTTATCTTTGGACGATCAGCCCCAGATAAGCTGGGAGAGCCACACGACCCCGGGGATCGTCAGTACCGAAAAGAGTGTCGAGATCACGACCGCTTCCACCGCGTAGGTATGATCCTTGCCGTGCAGCTGCGCGTAAACAGCCACGTTGGAACCTACCGGGCAGGCAGCGGCGATCAGGATCGCCGTCTTCATTTCCATCATCGAAAAGCCGGAAATAGAAACCGGCAAAGCAGACAGCACAGCCAGCGAGATCAGCGGGATCAGCAGAAGCCGCACGGCTGAAATCAGGTACAGCTTTCCTCTTTTCACCATCTGAAGCACGTTCGCCTGTGCCAGGTAGATGCCCACCGTGAACATGGCGAGCGGGGTATTGACAGCTGCGATCGTACTGATCACACTGCCGATCATCGAAGGCATCTTCAGTCCTGTCAGGAAGAAGAAAAGTCCGATCAGGATCGCGATCATAAACGGCGCCTTCAGTACTGCCATCGGCTTCAGGCCTTTCTTCTCGCCGGTCATGATGGCAACGCCGTAGGTCCACTGCAGCAGATTCAGGAAAGCGATGAAGGCTGCCACATAGAAGACTGCACCGGAACTTAAGGACCCGACGATCAGCGGCACTCCGAAGAAACCGGGATTGGAGAAGCTGGCCGAAAAGGCGGCGATGGGGTCTTTCTTAAAGAAGATCCTGGATACCAGGATGGCCAGCGCCAGCACGACGGCCGCCGCCAGTGCGGAAAGTCCCAGTGCGATCAGCGTTTCCCTCGTCCTGTCTATGAGAAAGCTGTTGATGATGACGCACGGGAGGGACAGGAAAATTAGGATGTTGCCGATCGTTTTGCTTCCTTCCGGCGTGATCTTTTTGGTTTTGAACATTGCGAATCCCACTCCTGCGAGCAGGAACATGATCAGGACTTGTTTCGCTAATGTCAGGATCATAAATGAAGCCTCACTTTCCGATCAGCTTGCCGAGCACATCGCCGATGGAAAGTCCCAGGTACGGGCGAAGGTTGCGGAAGACGATTTCATAGGCGGCTGCCAGCATGTGCACGCCGTCGATCGCGAATTCCTGCTTCTGTTCGCCGTTTTCGTC
>JAFOIR010000287.1 GCA_017420625.1 Bacillota bacterium | reverse complement strand
TATGCGTTCCTATGAACGTCAGGGCGTGGATCGGATTCCACAGATCCATATGGGACCGGCAGTGTATCAGATGGAGAAACGGGGAATTCATACTTTCATCGGCGATATCAATCGAAGCATTCAGAAAATGAATGACCAGATACAGCAGATCCGGGAGGCCATAGAGAGATTGAGGAACCGTGTGGAAGAATTAAGAATCTATCTGAAAGAAGTCCTGGAAAGTGTTCGAAAACATGTCTCTGAAGAACCTCTTCCTATTACGATAGACGGTCTTCTGAATCGTTATCTTCAGGATCAAGAGGAACAATCCCACCACAAGCCGGAAGACTATGATGATGTGATGCATTCGATGAAATACATGAAGGAGCATCGTATTAATTACGTCCCGGACATTCACATGGCGCTGGACGAAGCAGAGTACGACACTGGTCAACTTTGCTATTCCATAGGTTCACGTCAGGAACGCATCAATGAGATTGCATCCTATTTTCATCACAGAGATACCTTCAATAAATATCGGGATGTTTACCGGCAATATCAAACGCAGTTCTTTAAAACCGCAAAAGAAAAATTCTACCGCAGTCACAAAAAAGAGATCGATGCATACAGGAATTCTCAGAGAAAGCTGAACGACCTGAAGCGCAGCTACTCAGATAATAAGATTCCGTGGAAGAGCCTGAAAAATGAATATGATCATCTTACTGCGGAAAACAAAGGATTAGCGCGCAAATTATCAGACACCAAAAATCACATAAAAGAACTTGAAACCGCACTTCAATATATCGATCAGGTCAAAAAGAACCATCCGATAAAAGAAACCGAGAAAACAATTAGCATCCGTCAAACGAGAGAAAAAAGAATTATTCGCACTCATGACCTAGAGCTATAAAGGAGGTTCAAATGTACTATTCCCAAGAACAGATTGACCGAGCCAATAAGGTCAATCTAAAAGACTTCCTCAAAAGCATGGGAGAGGAAGTAATAAAATGCGGGTCGGAATATCGATGGAAAAAGCACGACAGTGTTACTCTCCGTGATAATACTTTCTACCGACACAGCACGGAGCATGGCGGGTATCCTATTGAATTTGTTCGGATGTTCTTTCATGCATCCTTTCCGGAAGCAATGAATATGCTGCTCCATGAACAGCCTCAGGAGAATTTGAAAAGCCACGCGAATGTATTATTTCAGCCCCCTCACCGGAACAGCAATAATGATTCTTTGATCCATTATCTAAATGGCAAACGAGGTCTGGCCCAGGGACTGATTCAAAGATTTCTTTCCCTGAATCTAATTTATGAGGAGGAAGGCACTCATAATGTAGTGTTTGTCGGATATGATCCCAAGGGCCATGCCAGATATGCGCATAAACGCGGGACGCAGAGGCATTTCCGAATCGATCATCCGGGATCGGATAAATCGTACAGTTTCTCATACCGGGGTGGCAGTGATGAACTGTTCGTATTCGAAGCCCCCATTGATCTTCTTTCCTTCATCAACTTATATCCCGAAGGATATAAAAACAAAAACTTCCTCTCTCTTGGTGGCGTAGCATCAAAAGCATTGGTTCAATTCCTCCGAGATCATACGAATATCAAAACAGTTCATCTTTGTCTGGACTCAGATAATGCCGGTGACGATGGGTGCCGGCGACTTGTGGGCATCATTCCAGACGGAATAAATGTTGATCGATACCGCCCGATAAAGAAAGACTGGAATGAAGTCCTGTTACATCGGAAAGAGCTTGAAGGCCAAGAATTATATGAATCATTTTCCATGATCACATATGAAAAATCAGATGTACCGGAAATAGAATCCATGACCATGGAGGAATTGTTTGAGACCGCATTTCCACCCAAGTCACCACTTATAGATGGACTCCTGTACAGTGGCACATACATCTTCGCCGGAGCTCCTAAGGTTGGAAAATCTTTTCTCATGCTTCAGTTCTCCTACCATGTTGCAACCGGCACTCCATTATGGGGCTTCAATGTGATGCAGTCCGGAGTCCTCTATCTGGCATTGGAAGATGATTATTCTCGTCTCCAGGAACGCCTTTATCGAATGTTCGGTGTTGAGGCAACCTCTTCCCTGCACTTAGCCATCAATGCCAACACACTGGGTGATGGACTCGTAGACCAGATTGCCGGATACATTCGGAATCAAAAAGATACTCGACTGGTCATTATAGACACTCTTCAGAAGGTTCGTGACAGCAACAATGATGGATACAGCTACGCCAATGACTACGAGTCCATCACCAAACTGAAAAAGTTTAGTGATCAGACAGGGATCTGCATTCTCATCGTTCATCACACCCGGAAGATGGAATCCTCCGATCCCTATGAACGAATCTCCGGAACTAATGGTCTTCTTGGGGCAGCCGATGGCGGATTCATCCTCTCCAAAGATCGCAGAACAGATGATACTGCCATACTGGAAGTGGTCGGCCGTGACCAGGAGGAATTGACCATCACACTGAAAAAGGACCGGGAGTCACTCACATGGGAGCTGGAGAATATGGAGTCGTATCCATTCCAACCCCCTCCGGATCCTCTGATCGTTGCCATTGCCCATTTCATGAGTGGTCGGGATCAGTGGACAGGGATCGCAACAGAGCTGCTGTCTCAGCTCCCGGAAGTGGATATGGCTGCC
>JAFOIR010000286.1 GCA_017420625.1 Bacillota bacterium | reverse complement strand
TGCGCACATCCAGCAGAATCTGGCCTTCGATGAGCTCAATGACCATCTCTTTGTCTGTCTGGAAGAGTTCTGTGCGGGTATCCTTATCCAGGAACAATGTTTTATCCGCATCCAGCTCATAGGTAGCCGTTTTGTCCTTGGTTTCGTAGACAGCTGCAGGCTCTGTTTTCTCTTCCGTCTGATCTGAAGTCTCTGTCTGTGCTGTTTCTTCAGTCTGGGATGATGTCTCATCATCTGCTCCTCTCCCCGTGCAGGAACATCCGGCGGAAGACAAAACAAGCGCCAGAATGAGGATGATCATGATCGTCCTTTTGATAATCGAAGATGTTTTCATAGTAAACCCTCCTCGGATGAATATATATACAATCACAGAGAATATTCCAAGTTAAAGATACCACATCTGAAATCAAAGTACAATCAGTCTTTTGTACCATTAACACATGAAAAAAACAGCACCACATCATGGAAATTCGTTCCGGGATGTGATGCTGCTTATTCAATGATGATTCAGATATTAACCTTCGTACAGTTCTCCGTCTACATAGAGGTTATAGCCATTCAGATCCAGATTGCCGGAAACTTCCAGACTGTCCACATAGCTGTCGCCGGTGAGGATCCAGGATGCACCATCTTCTATCACGACATCGGTCTCGCCGTCAGAGATGATCTGCCCGGTGAAGACAGTTCCCTCTGCCAGTGTCAGTTCCAGACTGGAGATCTCATCTACGGTAATGACGCCTTCCATAATCTGGTTTTTCGCAGTGAAGAAGGCATGGCCGCCATTCGATCCTTCCCTGCCCCATCCGGCTGCTTCCACCGTCAGGAAGTCGTCGGTCGCATAGGTGAAGGCTACATTTTCGATCGTTATGGTGCACTGGGTATTGCTCACCCAGAACATACCACCGTTCAAAGAAGTCATCGAACCACCGTACATAGTAAAGTAAGACATGCCTTCCTGCGCATCGCCGGACATGGACTGATAGATCTTGACCGCCTGGTAGGCATCAGATTTGTTGCTGTTCTTCTCGGTATGATTGGCAATGACAGTGCAGTTATTCAGCGTGACGCTGTTCTTGCCCTCGACCACGACGCCCTCAGAAACATTACCCACGAGCGTTGCATTCGAAACAGTAATGTCTGCGGTGGAATAGATCGCAGGAGAACCTTTGCCGTTGGTCTCATAGTAACCGCCGTCCACGATAACAGTTCCGCCGCCCCGGTCGGAACGGATCGCTGCGGAAGATCCCCCCTGGGTGATAATAAACAGATTGTTCGCGATCATGGTTCCTCCGCCGGTCGTCATCAGTCCGCCGGAGTTGTTGGATTCGGTCAGAATCGTGGAATCACTGATAGTGATTGTCGTGCCTTCGCCATAGCTGAACACACCGTTGGCATGACCGCCGTCGGTGGTAATATAGGCATCGGTGATCGTAAGATCTGCCCCGTCAGTGGCAAAGATGGCAGCATTCTCGCCGTAGAAGTCGGCATCTTCTCCATCTGAACTGCCGGTCTTGGTGACCAGAATGCCTTCATAGACGGCTGTTTCCCCATCCACTTCGATCGCGTGCTCCCCATCCTCCGAGGTCTCATATATGGTACTGCGATCGGTTTCTGTGTAAGCGCCTATGGTGGAAGAAAGGATATCCTCGAGGGACTGCGTCCCGGAGGACTCAGTCTCCATACTGGTTTCAGAAGTCTCCATGGCTGCTTCCGATTCCATCTCCGAACTTTCCAAGCTGTCACCAGCCTCAGAGATACTGCTCTCTTCAGCGATGATGCTTTCTTCTATGACTGTCGCCGTGTTTTCTGTTTGTTCATTCTGTGCACTGCAGCCGGCACATCCGATCATGATGGCTGCAAGTGCCAGGGCTACCATTTTCTTGCTCATATTTTTCATTATAAAAGACTCCTTTCGTCTTGTTCATCAATTTGATGAGGCAATGATACCAAAGGAGTCTAAATTTTACTTAAGGAAAATTATACGATCTGGAAAAGATAGAATTTCAGATAATTCGTTTCCGGTACATTCCAGAGAATGGGATGATCAGGTGCCTGCTGCCTTTCTTCGATCTGCCGAAGCTGAACACCGGCATCAGTGGCAGCGGACCAGAGCATTTTCCTGAAGAGGTCGTTGCTCATAAAGTGTGAACAGGAACAGGTTGCCAGATATCCTCCGCGCGGAAGGATCTTCATGGCTCGGTAGTTGATTTCTTTATAACCTCGTTCCGCACTCTGAATCGTTTTACGGGACTTTGTGAAAGCCGGCGGATCCAGAATGATCATATCATATTGACGCTTCGCTGTTTTCTCAAGTTCCGGCAGAAGGTCGAACACATTCGCGACTTCAAAGCTCATCCGGTCTTCCAGATTGTTCAGGACAGCATTTTCTTTCGCGATCCCGATCGACGGAGCCGAGATATCAACGGCATGAACATGCTCAGCGCCTGCGAGCGCGCAGTTCAGCGCAAAGGATCCGGTATCCGTAAAGCAGTCCAGAACCCGTTTGCCCCGTGCGATCTTCGCTGCAGCCTGACGGTTGTATTTCTGATCCAGGAAGAAACCTGTTTTCTGGCCGATCTGATAATCCACGAAGTAACGAACGCCGTTTTCGATGATCTGAACCTTTTCCGGAATATCCGGCGTCTCGCCGAAGAACCCGGTGTTTTCCTTCATGCCTTCCAGCGAACGGATCGCCACGTCATTGCGCTCATAGATGCCCTTGACGTCCTGACCGTCTTCCTGAAGGATTTTCAGAAGCGCCGGGAAGATCACAGGTTTGAGCATCTCGATACCCAGTGACAGAGTCTGCGTAACAAGCACCGGACCGAAACGGTCCACTGTCAGACCCGGGAACTGATCTGCTTCGCCAAAAATGATCCGGCAGCAGGCAAGATCCTCTTCCTTTAAAACCGTCTTACGGTAGTTCCAGGCATACCGCAGCCGTCGCTCAAAGAAGGCTGCATCAAACGTATCGTTGGCATTGCGGGAAATCAGACGAACCCGAATCTTGGAATGGCTGTTATAAAAGCCGGTGCCCAGGTAGGCGCCTTTGGTGCTGAAGGCATCAACAAGGAATCCATTTTCCGGGTCCTTGCTGTCTTCCGGCAGACTCACTTCCTGGTCGTAGATCCACGGATGCCCGTAGAGAATACTTCGTTCGCCCTTCGGCGTCACGATCACTTTTGGATAAATTCTTTCCTGTTTCATTTATGATAGAATTTCTGCCGTTCATAGGTCGGCTCACAGGTGATATTCACGCCCAGCTTCTTGAAGACATCTTCGTCGATCTGCGAAAGAATGACGGAAGAATGAGCCTCCAGACCACGCAGCTTGGGCAGCTGTTCCAGTGCGATCTTGGCACAGGAATCGGTGACGGAGGCAATCGCCAAAGCGATCAGGATCTCGTTTAGGTGCAGAAGTGAAGTCTTCTCTGCTCCCAGCTGTTCCACCTTCATGTTGATGATCGGTTCGATGACCGCCGGTGACAGAAGGTCGATCCGGTCATTGATACTACCAAGATATTTCAGCGCATTGATCAGCAGCGCAGAAGAGGCACCCAAAAGCGGTGAAGTCTTGCCGGTCAGGACCGTTCCGTCTTCCATTTCCATCGCAGCGGCCGGACCGCCGGTCAGTTCCGCTTTCTTCAGCGCAGCTTCCACACAGGGACGGTCAGCCGTCGTAATGCCGGCTTTCTTCATCAAAAGCTCAATCTTGAAGATCGGTTCGCTGCCTTCGATCCCCTTACGCCGTTCGCACTGATAGCGGTAATAGCGGCGCAGGATCTCCTGATGAGAAGCATCGCGGCAGACCTGATCATCGCTGATGCAAAAGCCCACCATATTGACGCCCATATCTGTAGGAGACTTGTAAGGAGATTCACCGGAAATGCCTTCGAAAAGGGCATTCAGAACCGGGAACACTTCCACGTCACGATTGTAGTTGATGGCGGTCTCGCCATACGCTTCCAGATGGAAAGGATCGATCATATTGACGTCTGCCAGATCGGCCGTCGCAGCTTCATAAGCGAGGTTGACCGGATGATTCAGCGGCAGATTCCAGACCGGGAAGGTTTCGAACTTCGCGTATCCGGCTTTCACACCGCGCTTGTTTTCATGATACAGCTGGGAAAGACAGGTCGCCATCTTGCCGCTGCCCGGTCCCGGCGCGGTCACCACTACCAGCGGATGCGTGGTTTCCACGTAGTCATTCTTTCCGAAGCCTTCGTCACTGGCAATCAGACTGACGTTGGAAGGATAGCCTTCGATCGGATAATGCCGGTAGACTTTCAGCCCCAGTGCCTGCAGCTTGCTTTCGTAAGCGATGGCACTCGGCTGGCCTGCAAAACGGGTCAGAACGACCGAACCGACGGTCAGGCCGTTTTCGGTAAAGGCATCAATCAGACGCAGTACGTCCAGATCGTAGGTGATGCCCAGATCTCCGCGCACTTTGTTCTTTTCAATATCGCCAGCGCTGACTACAATGACGATCTCCGCCTGATCCTTCAGCTCCTTGAGCATGGTGATCTTGGAATCCGGCTCGAACCCGGGCAGGACCCGGCTGGCATGGTAATCGTCGAAGAGTTTGCCGCCAAACTCCAGATACAGCTTACCGCCGAAATGCGAGATTCTCTCGCGGATATGTTCCGACTGGATCTTCTGGTATTTATCATTATCAAATCCGATTTTCATGAGGCACCTCGAAAAACAAAAATCCTGTTCATTCTATCACAAAATGAGGTCAATCTCAATCACTAACCTTCGAAAGTCGGAGAAAAATATACAAAAGAAAAAAGCTGCAGCATTTTTTCATTTCCTGCTGCAACTTATTCTTCTGGTTTGGTTGTCAGTCCTATCGACCCGTGGTACACTAATGCATATTTCCATCCAGTGAGGCCTTCTATGAATCTTTCTTTTGATCCCCTTCGCCAGCAATATTCATCACAGCGTTTTCCCATCTATGCCAGAGGCGGGATGGTAGCCAGTTCCAGTCCTCTTTCTTCTGCCGCAGGTCTGGAAATCCTGAAAAAAGGCAGCAACGCCATGGATGCCGCTGTCGCCACAGCCACCGGGTACGGGTCGATCTTTTCACACCCAGCTTCGGCCGCGGGCAGATCATTCTTCGCCTCGAAAACAGAACCCTGATGGGAGGAACGGAATCAAGAACCGACAGCCATATTGCCTGTTATTGATCCGGTCTGATCATCGGTTAAAGGCACCGAAGAAATTTGCGAGCGGTTCGACCGTCGTTGCCAGATCCGCTATCGCTTTGTTGAGCGTCTCAAAATCAATGCCGTTGAGTTTGGCGATCGCCTCAGCCAGGTTTTCGGAATTTGTCGCCACGAGAGAATTGATCCCGCTGACCATTTCGTCGATTCCATCCATGGACTTGTCCAGTCCCTCGACCGTAGGCGCGATCTCGTCCAGCATGGTACTGATCTTTTCCATGGAATCTCCGGTATCTTCGATCAGGCCGTCAATTTTCTTCACCGAGCTCTGAACATCGCTCATGAGTTTCTGTGCATCGTCGAAAAGGCTGAATGCCTTCGGGATGATCAGAATGGCCGCTGCCGCAAAGATACACGCAATCACCAGCACTGCGATCGAAGAAATAAGCTGACGGCGGGAAGCAGCGCGTTCCGATCGTGCCATCTCCACCAGAAGTTCATGATCATCCAGATTGATCAGATCCCTTGTCCGAACTTTAGCCATGATAATTATCTCCTTTAAGGTTTTCTTGAGAGGTATACCGACAGGATATCAGAATTTAAAAAAAC
>JAFOIR010000033.1 GCA_017420625.1 Bacillota bacterium | reverse complement strand
TCGGTTTCAAAGAGCTTTCTATCGAACCAGTCGTTGCTCCGCCGGAGGCTGAGTATGCCCTTCGTGAAGAGGATCTGCCTACCATTCTTTATCAATATGATGAACTTGCCAAAGAAATGCTGAAAAGAGAAAAGGAAGGCAGAGGGTTTACCTTCTATCATTATATGATTGATCTGGAAGGCGGTCCCTGCGTTGTCAAACGTGTTTCCGGATGTGGTGTCGGAACGGAATATATGGCTGTTACAGCCAATGGAGACCTCTATCCCTGTCATCAATTTGCCGGTGAAGAGAAATATAAATTGGGTAATGTTTTCACAGGTGTGGATAATCAGCAGGCCTGTGATGAGTTTAAGCTTTGCAATGTATATGCTCATCCCGAGTGTAAAGACTGCTTTGCCAAAATGTATTGCAGCGGAGGCTGTGCCGCCAACGCTTCTCATACTACGGGCAGTGTGACGGGTGTCTATGAAATGGGATGTAAGATCCATCGATGCAGAATTGAAAATGCCCTGATGATGCAGGTAGCCAGAACTCATGAGGAAGGAGAAGAAGAGTGAAAACGATCGCAAGTTTTACAATTGATCATTTAAGACTCCTGCCAGGCCTTTATGTTTCGCGAAAGGATCGGATCGGAGACGAGACCATCACAACATTTGATATTCGAATGACTTCTCCGAACCGGGAACCAGTCATGAACACGGCAGAAGTGCATACAATTGAACACCTTGGCGCAACTTTCCTTCGCAATCATCCCCTCTACAGCTCTCAGATCATCTATTTCGGCCCGATGGGATGCAGGACAGGCTTCTATCTGGTGATGGGAGGAGATCTGTCTTCGACGACTGTATGGCCGCT
Organism: Bacillota bacterium; assembly: GCA_017420625.1. The sequence goes on along the minus strand of JAFOIR010000033.1, from coordinate 6,126 downwards.
TGTGAAGGAGATGTTTGAGTTTATCAGTACTTTTTCGGGAGAGATCCCCGGTGCCAGGCCGGAGCAGTGCGGAAACTATCTGGATCAGAATCTGGAGATGGCTAAGTATCTGGCTAAGCGTTATCTGGCTCAGATGAGTGAGAATCCACCCGAAGAGCGTCTGAATTATCCCGTATAACAACAAAAAAGAACCAGCTGATCATTCGTCAGCTGGTTCTTCAATTATATCGGGTTTTACTTCTGGCTCCTGAGAGGAATCTTTCTTTTTGCGGTGGCGTTCCAGAACGGGCAGGATCTCTTCCTTATAGGAAAAGTCCAGAATAGCGGCCAAAGGAATCGCCAGAAGGATGCCGACCATTCCAAAGATATTTCCGAAGACTACGATAGAAATCAGAATCAGGAGGCCGGAAACGCCTAAAGTACCGCCGAATAATCTTGGTTTGATCACATATCCATCAATCGTCTGAAGGACAAGAGTGAAGATGATAAATGCCAGGGCATGGACCGGATTGATCAGCAACAGGATGAAACCACCGATGACGGTTCCAATGACCGGACCAAAAGTGGGGATCAGGTTCGTCAGTGCAACGACCATCGAAACCAGACCAATGTACTGCATGTTGAAGGCCAGCATAAAGAACATGTTGGCAGTTCCTACAATCAACGAGTCAAGCAGGGTAAAGGTGATGTATCGGACCAGAATCGCATCACAGCGTTTGATAAAGACCAGAATACCTTCCTGATGACGGATCGGGACCAATGCTCTGTACAGGCGAAGCCCGCTGGCTTTCAGTTCCCGTTTGGCGGCCAACAGGTAAATGGAAAGGATAAGGGAAATGAATGTCGTTACCAGACTCTTGCCGGTAATAGCCAAAGCACTCAGAATATTGTTCAGATTATCGGTAACCAGCGAAATCAGTCGGTTGATGATGGCACCGGAAGAACTGATCAGATCATCCAGTTTCAGTCTCTCGGCAAGTCCCCACTTATCAGCCAGTTCTTTCAAAGACGCAATATAGCCGTCCATATTTTCCATCAGTTTCATAATGCTGTCGATAAGCTGAGGAATCAGTAATCCCAGAAACAGTGCGAGAACACACAGCATACAGAGAAGCGACAGGGTAATTGACAAAATCCAGCGAAGCTTGATTTTCTTGATCCTATGAAAGAAATTGTTTTCAAAACGTACTGCCAGAGGATTCAGAATATAGGCGATCGCACATCCAATAAAAACTGAACTGAAATATCCAAAGAAATCACGTACAGCGCTGTAGATCGAGGATAAGTGTGTCAGTCCAACATACAGAATGACACCTACGATGACGATCATGGCAAGCGGGAACCATGATTCATTATGAACTTTTCGGTTTCTCATCAGACACCTCCCCTTACAGGAAATAAAAAAAAGCTGCTAACCAGATTCGAACTGGTGACCTCATCCTTACCAAGGATGCGCTCTACCTACTGAGCTATAGCAGCATGCATCGGAACCATAGTTCACAAACGCAAGTGGTATCATACCATAATACCAGAAAAAAGTCAATTGCTTTTTACTATTTGCCAGAGTTTTTTCCGGGATGATACTAAGATTCGTCCGATGAAACATTGCTTGACATCGTTCATCGGTATATTATAATTAAACTATCTCATAACAGGAGGTTTACTGATGCTAAGAATTGATTTGGGCGGAGGTTTTGAAAGCGGCTGGAGTCTTTCCATACCGGAATGTCAGGTGGAAAGAATTCCCGCAAGTGTCCCCGGATCTGTATATCATGATTTGCTTCATGCAGGTATCATCGAAGATCCCTTTGTAGGGGCAAATGAACTGAAAGCGCTTCCATGGATGGATCATGATTTCATTTATGAACGGGCATTCGATGTACCGGAAGATCTGTTTAATGCGGATCAGATCCTGCTGCGTGCAGAAGGGCTGGATACGATTGCCAAGGTGTTTTTGAATGATCAGCTCATAGGATGTGCAGAGAATATGCATCGTATCTGGGAATATGATGCTGCCACAGCCATCAGACATGGACAGAATACAATACGAGTAGAAATTGCTTCTCCGACAAAATATATTAAGGAAGCCTATGCAAAATCACCGCAGGAAGGTTCTTCCGATGCAATGACAGGCTTCCCGCTTCTCAGGAAAGCTCATTGCATGTTCGGATGGGATTGGGGTCCGCATCTGCCGGATGCCGGTATCTGGCGAGCAATCAGTCTGATCGGCATCGAGAAGGCACGGATCGAAGACGTCAGAGTCCATCAGATTCATGAGGATGGTAAGGTAAGCTGTGAAGTTATCACCAATGTAAAACCTGTTTCAGAATCAGCAGCGCCATCTGTAAAGGTATCGATTACATCTCCTCGCGGGGAAGTTTTTGAAGCAGAAGGTACGGATCCGGTAATTTCGATTCAAAATCCTGAACTTTGGTGGCCGAATGGTTTTGGAGCCCAGCCTCTATATACAGTACTTGTCCGGCTGATGGACGGTGAAAAAGAACTGGACCGTTGGGAAAAACGTATCGGCCTTCGTACACTGACCATGCATATTGAGAAGGATCAGTGGGGCGAAAGCTTCTGCCACAGGATCAACGGCATCGATGTCTTCGCTATGGGAGCGGATTATATCCCTGAAGACAATCTTCTTCCCAGAGTCAACAGGGAAAGGACCTATCAGCTTTTGTCCGATGCAAAAGCCGCTAACATGAACACGATCCGTGTCTGGGGCGGCGGTTATTATCCGGATGATTTCTTCTATGATGTCTGTGATGAACTGGGTCTACTGGTCTGGCAGGATTTCATGTTTGCCTGCGCTGCATATGATCTGACACAGGAATTTGAAGCAAATATCCGAGCTGAATTTGTGGATAATATTCGCAGACTTCGCAATCATCCGTCTTTGGCGATTTGGTGCGGAAACAATGAAATGGAAATGTTCGCACTGGTTGGAAACTGGGTCAGCAGTCCGCATCAGAAAGCGGATTATATCAAGATGTACGAGTACATCCTTCCGCAGGTGCTTCGAAAGGAGGATCCGGATACCTTCTATTGGCCGGCCAGTCCTTCCAGCGGAGGATCCTTTGATAATCCGAACGATGAAAACCGTGGAGATGTTCATTATTGGGCAGTCTGGCATGCCCTGGAACCATTTACAGCCTACCGCAAATTCTTCTTCCGTTATGCCTCTGAATTTGGATTCCAGTCATTCCCATGCATGGATACGATCCGGACATTTGCAAAGGAAGAGGATATGAATCCTTTCTCCTATGTCATGGAAAAACATCAGCGTAATTCTTCTGCTAATGGACGAATTGCTGAATATCTGTCCCAGACATATCTCTATCCCACCAGTTTTGACGGCTTTGTTTATGCATCCCAGCTCCTCCAGGCTCAGGCAATTCAGTACGGAGTAGAGCACTGGCGCAGAAACAGAGGTCGATGCATGGGTGCGATCGTCTGGCAGCTCAACGATTGCTGGCCTGTTGTCAGTTGGGCAAGTCTGGACTATTACGGCCGTTGGAAAGCCCTGCATTATGCTGAGAAACGTTTCTTCTCTCCGGTTTTGATTTCCTGTGAGGAAGAGGGCATCATCACACAGAACACCAATGTGAATGCAGAACCCTTCGACCTGCAGAAAACAGCCCATCTGAACGTTACGAACGAATCTTTGAATGATTTTACAGGCAAAGCGCACTGGGCACTTCGCAGACCGGATGCAACGGTGATCAGGGAAGGTGAATTCGATATTTTCTGTCCGGCACTGAGTGCAGTATGGCTGCCCTTGCAGGACTTCCATGACGAAGATACCTATGGCGTCTATTATTCCTATGAACTTCAAAATGAGCAGGACGAGATCGTTTCCTCCGGAACAGTCCTCTTCTGCGCACCGAAGCATTTCAGATTCCAGGATCCTAAGCTCAAGGTAAGCGTCGAAGGAAATGAGATCATTGTCCAGGCTGATGCCTATGCCCGTGCTGTTGAGATCCAGGCAGGAGCCGATACCGTTCTGTCTGATAACTTCTTTGATATGAACGCCGGTGAAAGACGAATCAAAGTCGTTCGGGGAACTCTGCCCGAAAAAGTAACCGCCAGAAGTGTATATGACATCCGATAATCAGAACAAAAAAGATCCGAGAGGTTTGAATGCCTCTCGGATCTTGCTGTAACTGGATCGCAGTGGATTACTTGATCACACAGACTTCAATGAGCTCAGGATATTTATGCCGGGTGCTGATGAGCCGGATATCCGAGCTTTCCATATGAAGGATCGTTTCCATCGTGTTTTTATCGATGATCTCACCGGGGACGAAATAAGGAATTCCGGGCGGATAGGCATAGACAAATTCTCTGGCGATTCGACCAATGGCATCCTCCGGCTTCACGAATTCTCCGGGCAGTGCATAGGCTTCGTCCGGAGAAAGCGGGGAGACTTCAAAGGTGTGCTGCTTCAGCTTGAACCGTTCTCCCGGCTTGCCGTCTTCCAGTGTCTGATCGATCTCCAGCAATGCCTGAGTGAGACGATCGAAGCCTTCCTGGGTGTCAGCGATACTTGTCATAGCCAGAACCATGTCAGCCAGACACATCTCCATCTGCAGACGGTATTTATCTAGAAGCAGATGATAAAGCTGTGCACCGGTCATATTGGTTCCGCGAGTGGAGATCAGGATCTTACCATGATCATAACGGTAGATATTCGGATGAGCGTCGAGTTTATCCTTTCCGTTGCACATAACAGTCAGATGACGAAGTGCACGCATGTCTTCCGAGAATTGATGCAGGCGCTGATCATAGATCTCGAATAGTTCCGGCCCGCGCTTTTCAAGAAGGTCCATACACTGATCGGCGCTTGCCACCAGAACGAAGGAAGGAGAAGATGACTCGATGATCGCGATCGTACGGGAAACGGCTTCGTGATCGACCCGGTCAGAACAGACATGAAGCACGGAGGTCTGAGTAAGGACCGGCAGCGTTTTATGCAGGCTTTGAACGACGATATCGGCTCCCTGATGAACGGCGCTGTCCGGGAAGTAAGGAGAAAGCCCCAGATGTGGTCCATGTGCTTCATCCACCATCAGCGGGACGCCATGAGCATGACAGACTTCAGCGATCTCAGCAATGTCGGAAACGACACCGTAAAAGGTCGGAGAAACCGTTACCACCAATTTGATATCCGGGTATTCTGAAAGCGCTCGTTCAATATCTTCCGGACGAAGATTGGCATAGATACCGATCTGCTCATCGACAGAAGGATAGATATAGACCGGATGCAGACTGGCCAGAGCCAGAGCATTGTAGACGGATTTGTGACAGTTTCGGGGGATCAGTACACGATCGCCTCTCTTGGTGCAGGCCAGGATCGAACAGATCAGGCCGGAAGTGCTGCCGCCAACCAGGTAGAAGCTGTATTTACTTCCGAACATCCTGCTGGCACGCTGCATGGCGGCATCCAGAAGAGAATTGCGGCCGGGATGCGCTTGTGCTTCCCGAAGATCATCCAATCCATCGATCTCGGTATAATCGATACTGTAGGGATTGTCCATCTGACAAAGCTCAGTATTGCGTTTGTGGCCCGGCATATGATACGGATAGATATTCAGGTCGTTATACTGACGGTAAGCATCGATCAGATTCATAGCGAGTTCCTTTCTGTAACAGATTGTAAATAAAGAAAACAAAGGACGGTTTTCCTCTTGAAAATCATAGTCCATTTCATTATAATGGCTAAGAAATTTGAATGCAAGGGATTTATGACCCTGAAGGATAAACCATGATGAAAAAAGCCTATAGTATCGATATGACACATGGTCCTCTGCTCGGGAAGATGCTCCGATTTGCCTTCCCGCTGATGATCTCCAGTGTTCTGCAGCTTCTGTTTAATGCAGCGGATGTCATTGTTGTCGGTCGTTTTGCCGGGAGCAATGCACTGGCTGCCGTGGGTTCGACAGGCGCCCTGATCAATCTGCTCGTCAATCTGTTTATCGGTCTTTCCGTTGGTACGAATGTCATCGTTGCCCGGTATGTTGGTGCCAATGACTGGAAAGATGCCCATGAAGCAGTGCATACATCCGTCTTGCTCAGTCTGCTTGGCGGCAGCTTTCTGGTACTGGTCGGCCTGCTGCTGGC
>JAFOIR010000285.1 GCA_017420625.1 Bacillota bacterium | reverse complement strand
CACCCGCATCTATGAGCCTAGGCTTGATGGTATCGCCCAGACCGTCCTCTGCGGTCTGATAGATCACGTTGAACGGCTCGACAGCTTCCATATTGGGGATAGGGACGCGGTTCGTGCAGGCCGCGCAGAGCTGCATGGCCAGATAAGTCTTGCCGTTCCCGGCATCACCGTGAAGGATCGTCAGCTTCCCGAAAGGGATATAAGGCTTCCAGAGAAAAGCGACTTCGGTCTGTTCCACGTCGCTCATGCGGATCATGGGAACAAACTCTCCGGCATCATTCTTCTCGCGGAGGTCTTCAAGGACATACCATTTGCTGCGGTCAATCTTTTCCTTCTGGATCAGCAGCTCGTTCCAGTCCTTCATCGGAGGCCTCATGCGGTACACCTTTTTGTCTTCGGGGATCTCTTTGTTCAGGTGGATGCAGGCAGCTTCTCCGGCCTCATCGTTATCCAAACAGAGGTAGATCGTCGAGATCCCCTTGTGATCCTCAACGAACTGCTGCAAGGCCTTGTAGGCCACGCCGCCGAGAGAGAGATGGCTGTGATCCTGCCAGTTCTTCGGAAACAGATTGATGAAGGAAAGAAGATCGATCGGCGCTTCAAATACAAAGAGCTTTTCGTTCTTTCCCTGATGGCTGAATCCGTAGCTCTTGTCCGATCCAGCAACGTCCAGACGGAACTTTTCCTTAGTCCCGCGACAGTGGGCGTATCGCGGCAGATTCTTCGAGTCACGGCCCACGAAAACGACGTTGTGGTACTTGGCATCTTCATAGATATCCCCGGTGTTCAGAAAGATATCTATAAGGCTTTCGTCGAGTCCTCTTTCCGTGACCAGATAATTCTTAGCGTTCACATTCGTCACGTTCCTCAGCGGCAAATGGAACTCAGGTGAGGGGGCGGGGACGGCCTCAAGCTGTCCTTCGCCCTTCTCACCGATCAGCATCTCGACGGCCTCCGGGAAGCTCTTTCCGTAGAACTCCATCACAAAATCAATCGGATAGCCGCCAGTGTCATTGGAGAAGCGGTGCCACTTGTTATCCCTGACCTTCAGGGAATCGTGAGCTTTCCACTCCATATCTTTTCCGCAGCGCTTCAGGGTCTCGCCCTGGCTGCGGAGAAAGTCTTCCAGACTGACCGCATTGGCGCGGTCAATCTGCTCTTTTGAATAAAACATTGTTCTTTACTCCTTACTTTGTTCCGGATGGTCAGCGTTCCCATCCTCTGTCTTTAGGTTTTCTGTGTGGCTGCTCATGCTGCCTTGCGGCATTCTCGGCAGCAAGTTCCTGACTTGCAGCAGCAAGGCGTTCCCGGACGGTCATCTGCTTCCAGTCCTTCCGTTCCGGTGTCAGATTCTCGCGCTCTGGCTCAAGCTCCGGGATCAGATCCTTTACCAGATAGCGGATATCCTTGAGCATCTGCGTTTCTTCCTGAATCGGAACGAGCCTTCCGTTCAGTTCGTCAAGTTGGGCGTTCAGAGAAGAAAGCTCCGTCTGCAAAGCTCCGGCATTGAACAGCTGATCCGGCAGATTCTTTCTCACGAAACGGTCTGCCTGATTCCATTCGTCAAGTTCGGCCTTATGCTCTTTGGCGAACTTCTCCTTGCGGGCTTTCCAGTGAATCTTCAGATACTGATCGTGGATGGGATCGAGCTTCGCTTTTCGTTCTCCAGCTTCCAGCAGTCTCTCCACGGTTTTGATGCGACTGTTCACGGTCTTCATCTGTTCCCTGGTAGGCCGTCCGGCAGCGCTAAGTTCATCGAGCCTGCTGTCCAGATCGGCCACGCTGCGGATGCTGTTTTCCCGCATATAAGCGGTGATATCAGCAAAACGCTGAAGGTCTTTGACGGTTGCTTTCTGCTGACCGTAAGCGCTGTTCCAGGTCTCGCTTCGTTCTTCCTTGCGCTCATTGAAACGCTGGATCAGAAGATCAACGAGTATGACTTCCTTGGGTTGCATATCGATCTCGATGATCGCTTCTTTGACTTCCGTCAGCCAGTCTCTGATCTTGGCAATAGCTCTCTTGATAGCTGCAATCAGGGCATTGGTCTTCTTGATCTCGCGGTTCAGATTTCCGATATTGGTCTCGATGCCTCTGCGTTCCATCGCGGTGACGGCAGGCCCCATGTGGACGGTAGGTATCTGGTCGATGCCCTGTCTTTCATAGGACTTCATGCTGATGCGCTCCGGACGTTCGGCTGCTTCCAGGTATCGGTTCTGAATGTCCTCCCAGGCCTGTCTCCACGTTTCGGCATTGTCACGGTTATCCCAATCGGTGGTGAAGACCTTTCGGAACTTCCACTTGCCGTTCTCGCCTTTGATCCTGTTGCCTTCCTCGTCAAGCTCATACTCGCGGTGAGACTTCGGCAGCCAGTGTCCCTGTTCGTCCATAGCTCTCATGGTCAGCATGAGGTGGGCATGAGGATTGTGATTCGGCGGGTCCGGGTCATGGATGGCAATATCGGCTATCATGCCTCTGGAAACAAACTGATCCTGAACGTACTCGCGGATCATTTCGTAGCTGGTCTCAAGAGGAAGCTCTCTGGGAAGAGCGATATGCAGCTTCCTCGCCATCTGTGCGTTCCAGTTGGTTTCGGACTTCTCGACAGCGTTCCAGAGAGTATTGCGGTCAGCGTACTCTCTCGGCGCGTTGTCCGGCAGCATGATCTCCGTGTAGATCACGCCGCGCTTGTCGTTGTAATCCTTAGTCCGGTGGGTGCGTTCATCATAGAGACGCTCGCCGGACTGGTAGGCCGCCGAAGCTGTGGTCGGCGGTGACTTCGATCTCGTAGAGATCTTGATTTTGAAATGAGGGCATGGCATACGGTCAACCTCCTTCCTCATGCACTCAGGGCAAAAAATAGACCGTAGTTATCGTGGAGATAAATACGGTCGTGGGCTTGCGGCCATGAGGCGGCTCCCCTGAAAGCCGGATCATGACGCAAGGCAAAAGGGTAGCAGGCAAAGCCTGCGCAGGGAAAGCGGCAGCGTTCCCTGGGACGGAAGCCTGGCACTCGGATGAGAGCCAAGCTGTAGTCAGCCCATCCGGCGAGGATCGCAATTCACGCTCAGGGGCGTGTATAATTGCGCCCTT
>JAFOIR010000284.1 GCA_017420625.1 Bacillota bacterium | reverse complement strand
CCGGTATCCGTCATGATCCGGATCCGGTACAACATACCGATCTCCACTACAGCGACGATCAGAAGAAGGATCGTAGGAAAGATCAGTGCCATCTCAACAGTAAAACTTCCTTCTTCTGTTCTCGAAAAAAGTCCTGCAGCCGGCTTCATCAGGGAACCATGGAAGCCGGATCAAACGAAGTTCCCTGTGTAGAGATATTCCCCAGGATTTCTGTCACGAATCCCAGGATCGTATCCTTAAAGAGGATAACCAGCGCAATCAGAACGGCTACGATCAGCAGTACCTCGATGGTCGCCATTCCGGAGGCTCCTTCTTCCAGCAAGAGCTTCTTCCTTACATTTCTTTGTTCCATTGTCATGTTTTCCCTCCCTGTCTATTTATTTGAGCGTAATCAAAGATGGTGCCAGTACCACCATCAGTACGACAGCCATCATCAGAACGAGCGGAAATACCAGCCGGGTATCCGCTGTTTCCGAAAGTTCACGGACTCTTTGTTTTCTTCCTTCCCATGCTTCCTCCGACAGCTCCATCAGCCTGTCCAGCAGATAGACATTGCTCCTGCGTTCATTCTGGATCAGGATATGGCATAACTGGCGGATCCTGGGGACAGCAGTCCTTTCTCCCATCTGCCGGACTGCTTCTCTAAAGCTGATTCCTTCTGCGATCTCTTCACCGATTCTGGCAATTTCTTCGTATAAAACGTCGATCTTCTCTCCTTTTTCCCGCTGTTTTCGATAATCCTGACCGATCCTTATCAGACAGAGCGGCAGACTCAGTCCGGCACGGGACAGAATCATCAGTTCCCCGACAAATTCCGGGAACTTCAGCATCATTTTCTCATCCCGTTCTTTCCATAGTTTTCTTGCTTCCTTTTCCTGATAGACCCATAAAACAGGCAGTAAGAGCAAAATCAGAAAGACTTTTTCCGGATGCGGATCAATGGCAGGACTGAGACTGACAGCTTCTCCTGTTACTGTCCGCTCCGGCAGATTCATCTGATCGTTATCAAGAAAACGTCCGTCTTCGATCTGTTTTGCCAACAGATCGAGTCTTTCTTCTTCAGTAAGATCTGCCAGACAAATCTGGCTAAGCCGAAGGAGTACCTTTCTTGTATATCCGCCTGCTTCCAGTGTCACCCGAAGAAAGAGTTCTCTCTGTTCTTCGCCGGGTTCTTTCAGCAGCAATCCATCAGAACGGATCAGATCCGGACTGAGCGACAGATATTTAACCGTCACTTGTCCAACCACACCCGGCAGTGTGATCTTTTCTCTGATCAGTGTTCCATCTACAGTTTTCATTAACTGTTCTTCCGCTTCCTCCAACAGAAGTTCGGCTTCTTCCTGTGTCATTTCTCTGGAGGGGATCCGGATGGTGATCTTCTTTGAAAGACTTCCCTGCTCGTCAGTAATGGTCAGCACGGCCTTCTCTACCCGGGCAGCCTGGCCGTAAGGGTCTCTTTTCAGATCGATCATGCTGCTTCCTTCCGAAAAAGCGGCAGATGCTGTCCCTATCATCACAAGTACCAGAAAAGCCAGCGAAAAGACCAAAAGAGTACTGATTCTTCGGCTCTGGAAAATTTCATACTGCTTCGTTCCTTCCGTTTTCCCCATCATTCGAATGAAAATCGGATAGACTCCCTTTCCGGGTTTTTGATTTCCGGCTAAAAGTCTCAGGACTTCCTGCCCTGCCGGCAGAAAGAACCTCTCCCAAAGAGGCGTTTTGCCGGAAGATTTCTTTCCTTTTCGGATCCTGCATAGCAGGATCCATACAAAGAGCAGAAGAGAAAGGATCGCAGCGATCCAAAAAACTGTTTTCGTATTCATAGGTCGATCTGAATGATTTTTCGGGACAGCCAGATACTAAGCGCCATCAGCGCAGCCGCACATACCATCACGATCTGCCCCGTGATCGTCCGGTAAAGCGGTGAAAGATAACCAGGCGAAAGCAGAAGGAGCAGAAAGATCATACCAAAAGGCATGATTCCCATGATTTTCTGCTCCATCTGTTTCTTCGCCAGAAGGATTTTGATTTCTGCCTGAATTTCCATCCGGTCTTTGAGATACCGGACCGTTTGTTCCATAACCTTGGCAGTATCGCCTTCTGTCCGCTTGCAGATCTCGATGGTCTTTGAAAGAGACCGGATCTCCTCTATCCCGCTCTTTTCAGCCATCTTGGCAAGGGCTTCTTCCGCTGAATAACTGAGCTTCAGCCCGGCAGCCATTTCCTCAAAAAGAGGATAGCTGTACTTTTTCTCCTTCGGATCCATTTCCAGAAAGCAGGATAGAAGCGCGCTTTCCAATGATCTTCCGGAGCGGAGCAGTATCAGCAGATCGTCCAGGACTTCCTTCATCTCTGTTCTCAGAAGCTGTTTTTCCTTTTTCTGCCTGCTTCGCCGGAATTCGCCGGGACCGACCACGGCGCCGAAACAGGCAGCCGCCAGAAGAACCAGTTTCTGATGCGAAAAGACAAAGGCAGCCAGCGACATCAGGCATGCGCCTGCCAGCGCATAAAGGAGGTGAACTGCGATGTCAGATTTTGCCTTTTTATCAGGCGGATGTCGATTGCCGACTCCAGTTACCAGCTTTTTATTTCGTTTTCGTACCATCTGATCATCCCTTCCTGATCCCGATCCATCACTGTTTTCAGAAGGATCTCCCCTTCCTTGAGCTCATCAACGGACATGATCTGCCCTATTCTGCGTATTCCTCCCGGGATCTTTTCCATATAGATGAGATAGTCCAGTGCAGAAGCGATCTGCATCCGGATCGCTTCCATGGGAATATCCATTCCCATCCAGACCATGGATTCAAGCCGGCGGATCATATCCCGGCAGGAATTAGCGTGGCCGGTAGACATGGCTGCATGACCGGTATTCATTCCGCTCAGCATATCGATAGCTTCTTCTCCCCGAACTTCTCCGACGATCAGTCGATCGGGATTCATTCTGAGCGAAGCCCGGATCAGATCCCTTAGCGTGATTTTTCCTCTTCCGTCCGGTCCTGCTGCCCGGGTCTCCATCGATACCAGATTTTCCGGACCGATAATGCGAAGCTCGGCTGAATCTTCGATCGTCACAACCCTCTCCGAAGAGGGAATGAGCCCGCCCAGTGCCCCTAAGAGCGTTGTCTTTCCGGAGGAGGTTCCTCCGCAGATGAACAGATTTTTTCTTTCTTCCACCAGGTTTTTCAGAAAATCCGCCAGTACCTCATCCAGTGTTCCTTCTATCAGCATATCCTCCAGACGGATCGGCTCATCCCGAAAGCGTCTGATCGTCAGCAGTGCACCCGAGAGTGATACCGGCGGCAGCACTGCATGCACCCTGGATCCATCCGGGAGTCTTGCATCTACGATCGGAGAGGATTCATTGACAATACGATTGACACTCCCGACGATTTGCTGTATCAGATCTTCCAGTCGTTCTTCACTTTCAAAACAATCCTCATACTGAAGCATCTGCCCACGGCGCGTATAGAATATCCGCTCCGCTCCGTTCACCATGATATCGGTCACTTCATCATCATCAAGAAGCGGCTGCAGGATATCCATCCGGCGGATGGAATTGAAAATTCTCTTTCCGATGCGGACTCTGTCACGAAGAGAAAGGTCAGATGCCGATTTCACTTTTTCAAAGATGATCTGACGAATCCCTTCATCCGTGTAGATCTGCAGATCTCTCGCTCTTTCCTTGACACTTTCCAACAGGGAAACGTACCGGTCCATCACCCTCCGCACGTCTCCAGAACTGCCTTTCTGACTGTTTCAAGATAAGCAGAAGTGTCTCCAAGACGCCGGATGTCTCCCTTTTCTCTTAGTTCCGGTGCTTTGGTAAGCCAGATCTGATCAGGCGGCAGCATGCGTCTCATCTCCTTTTCTGCCCTTGAAGCTTTCTCCGTACGAAGATTCTCTATGAGAAAGCGTGTCGTTTTTTCTTCCGGTATCCACCCCTGCGGCAGTTTCTCACTGCGAAAACTCCCTTCTTCGGAAGCTTCCTGCAGATAGAAGATCCGGTCACTTTCAGATAAGATCTGCCGGTGCGGCTGATAGAGTCTTGATCCAAGATCGATCAGCGTCACATCATAGCAATCCCGAAAATCTTCCATCAGATCTCTTAGCTCGTCTTCCGAAAGATCCAGAAGATCATCAGGCCGAAGAGGCGGCGGCAGGAAACGGATATTCTCCTCCCATCCTTTTGCTGCTGACGGCAGTTCCCTGATCCGACGGTTAAAAATCTCTCTTTCTTCAGAAAGCAGGCTGTAGCAAAGATCTCCGAATGATCCGCCGGCTGACAGAGAAAGACAGGACGGAAAAACCGGATCCAGCGTCAGCACCAGGACAGAGAATCCCGTTCCTTTGAGTGCCATGGCTGAAGAAAGCATCAGGGTAGAAAGGCCGATCCCGCCGGCAGATGCACAAAAAGCGATCATTTTCCCAAATCCCAGTCTGGGATCCTCCAGAAGGGATAATTGTTGTTCTTTCTTAAGAAGTTTTGCATTCTCCTCTTTCCTGCTGTGACAGGCAGACAGAATCCGGTCCGCGATATCTCTGGCCGACTGATACGGATCGATGCCGTTTTGCTCGGATAAAAGCAGAATCTGGTCTGCTTTCGGTCCCCGATAGGCTTCGGGATCGTCCGTTAGCAACACCAGCGGTCCCTGGGACTTCAAAGCAAAGTTGTCCTCATCCTGCCCGAATTCAGACAGAAATACATCCATGGAAGATGCGAAATATTTGCTGAAATACTCCGCCAGACGAACCGCATAGAGCCGGTCTCTCGTATCGATATATAGACTGATCTTATCCATCCAACTGATCCTTTCCAAAAAAGAAGGAGGGGAAATAAGGAATGGGGGTTTCATGTGCGAATCTCAGCTTGTCTAAGAGTCTGATTCAAAGTGGCTTTGAAATCCTTGCCTGTCCCCTCCCCCAAAGAGCCTGTACCACTTCCAGCTCACGTGTTGTGGTTGCTCGATTATGCGTCAGAATGATAGGATTTTCTATTTTACACAATAAAAAAAGCCCTGGTTTTTCCAGAGTGTTCATAAACAGCCGCCTTGCTCTTCGGACAAAGGGACACATCCTTTAAGCGTCGTCCCATTGTCCCATCAGGCTTTCTTTTCGGCTGAATCGTCATTTTGACCACAAAAACAAGACAAAACCGTTCCGTCTTTAAGAGGAAAGCAGATTGATATTATCCTGTCTTACTGATATAATATTCGAAATAATTTTTTATGAGGAGACAAACATGGCTTACTACTATCCTGAACCCTCCCACACCTTCAGTGAATACCTTTTAGTCCCCGGTTACACCGGTCCTGACTGTATTCCTTCCAATGTGTCCCTGAGAACCCCCCTGGTCAAATATCGCAAGGGGCAGGAAGAATGCCCGATCTGCCTCAATATCCCGATGACTTCCGCCATCATGCAGTCAGTCTCCGGCGAGAGAATGGCAATTGCCCTGGCTACCGAAGGCGGCCTGTCTTTTATCTACGGATCTCAGTCCATCGAAGACGAGGCAGCGATGGTTGCCCGCGTCAAGAATTATAAAGCTGGTTTTGTTCCCAGTGATTCCAACCTGACTCCGGATCAGACCCTCGCAGACGTATTAAACCTCAAAGCGAAGACCGGTCATTCCACCATGGCTGTCACGGAAGATGGTTCTTCCACCGGGAAACTTCTGGGCATCGTTTCCTCCCGTGACTACCGCGTAAGCCGCATGGACAAGTCCACCAAGGTCTCGGAGTTCATGACGCCATTTGACAAACTGGTCGTAGCCGGTGAAGAAACCACACTTAAGATCGCCAATGATATCATCTGGGATCACAAGCTCAATTCCCTTCCGATCATCGACAAGAATCAGCATCTGAAATATTTCGTATTCCGCAAGGACTACGATTCTCACAAGGAAAATCCGCTGGAGCTGCTGGACAGCCAGAAACGCTACATGGTCGGTGCCGGCATCAACTCCCGTGACTATGCCGAGCGTGTACCTGCTCTGGTCGAAGCCGGTGCGGACGTTCTTTGCATCGACTCCTCCGAAGGTTTCTCCATCTGGCAGGAAGAGACCATCAAATTCATCCGTGAACGCTACGGCGACACCGTCAAAGTCGGTGCCGGAAATGTTGTCGACCGGGAAGGTTTCCTGTATCTGGCAAATGCCGGCGCGGACTTCATCAAGATCGGTATCGGCGGCGGTTCCATCTGCATCACCCGTGAGCAGAAAGGTATCGGCCGCGGTCAGGCCAGCGCTGTGATCGATGTTGCAGCCGCCAGAGATGAGTACTTCAAGGAGACCGGTGTTTATATCCCGATCTGCTCCGACGGCGGTATTGTTCACGACTATCATATGACCCTTGCGCTTGCCATGGGTGCTGATTTCATGATGCTCGGCCGCTATTTCGCCCGCTTCGATGAATCTCCCACCAATCGCCTGATGGTCAATGGTTCCTATGTCAAAGAGTACTGGGGCGAAGGTTCCAACCGTGCCAGAAACTGGCAGAGATACGACCTCGGCGGCGAAAAGAAAATGGCCTTCGAGGAAGGTGTCGACTCCTATGTTCCCTATGCCGGCAGTCTGAAGGACAATGTGAACCTTTCTCTTTCCAAAGTCAAACATACCATGTGCAACTGCGGTGCACTGACGATCGAAGAGCTTCAGCAGAAAGCCAAGATCACTCTGGTCTCTGCTACCAGTATCGTCGAGGGCGGCTACCACGACGTCACCCTGCACTCCAGTGAACAGGCAAAATAAAACGCTTACCTATCATTTGAGGATAAACTTATGGACTTAACATTACTTCGTGATCTTTATAAAGATCCGGCTTCTTTCGACGGAAAGACCTTATCCATCGGCGGATGGGTCAGAAGTATCCGTGATTCCAAATCCATCGGCTTTATCGTACTCGCCGACGGCACCTGCTTCTCTACGCTGCAGGTCGTCTACGAGGCAGAAAAAGTTCAGAACTTTGACGAGATCAGCCATATTCCGGTTGGCTCAGCTATCATCGTGACCGGTCAGCTCCTCCTCACTCCCAATGCCAAGCAGCCGTTTGAACTGCACGCAGAAAAGGTCGAGGTCGAAGGTCTTTCCACACCGGACTACCCGCTGCAGAAAAAGCGTCATACGATGGAATATCTGCGTACGATCGCTCATCTTCGTCCGCGCAGCAACACGTTCCAGGCAGTCTTCCGCGTCCGTTCCCTGGCTGCATTCGCGATCCACAAGTTCTTCCAGGAGAGAGGCTTCGTCTATGTGAATACGCCCATCATCACCGGTTCTGATGCAGAAGGCGCCGGCGAAATGTTCCGTGTTACCACGATCGATCCGAAGAAACAGGCTTTCAAGGAAGACGGAACACCCGATTTCTCTGAGGACTTCTTCGGCAAGATGGCATCGCTGACGGTATCCGGTCAGCTGAACGGTGAAACCTTTGCAACGGCATTTCGCAACATCTATACCTTCGGACCTACCTTCCGTGCAGAAAACAGCAACACCCCACGTCATGCGGCTGAATTCTGGATGATGGAGCCGGAAGTCTGCTTTGCCGATCTTGCTGATGTCTGT
>JAFOIR010000283.1 GCA_017420625.1 Bacillota bacterium | reverse complement strand
TTCGCGGTATCTTTCGCTCCCTCGTTCGAGGAACCTTTGCCTGCGCAGCCTGCAAGTGAAGAGATCACGAACAGCAGGGCAAGGAACAGGCACATAATCTTTTTGGACATGTTTCATATCCTCCTTTATTTTTTGCAGCCGTCTGATGCGGCTCACGATATGTGTAGTTTTTATTATATAGAAACGCATTTTATTATCTATCAATTTGCCGTGAATAATTGTTGTTTTTCCGACTTTCTGTCTTTATAATATTACTTAACGAACATGTATAAACACCGCAAATTGTCCATCCGGCAACTATAAAGAGGAATCCTATGAAAAGCAAAGGAACTTCACTGAAAAAACTGGTTATACTGATGGATATAGCCTTGCTTACGATGCTGCTTTTGTCTGCAGTCTACTTTTTTTATACGATCCGCACCGCAAGGCAGGATCTGGAAGAAAGAATGGCCGAATCCATCGAAAGCCGTCTGAATGAAATTGATACCATTCTTCTGGATCTGAACGGATATCTTGTGAATACGCTTCATAACTCTGTCAGTGTTGATAACCTGCTGGCGGCTCCTGACCTGCACCCTCAGAATGTGGCCGCCCGCAAACTGAGTGATGATTTCCGGATCAAAGCCGCGGGTTTGCACCTTCCGGTCAGCTTTTACTTTATTTGTCTGAAAAACGCCTCTGAATTTCATGTGTTTGATTCTTCCGATTCCGCCTACCCTGTGGGCATGGAAGCGATCCGGCTGATTCGCAGTCAGGATGCGGAAGTTGTTGTTTCCAACCAGTGGCACTATCTTTCCTGTCTTGGCACAGATCTGATCATGAAGACGTACCGGTACCGTACTTGTATGTTTTGCTGCTGGATTCCGTTGGACAGCCTGTTCTCTTCGATAGAAAAAGATGTCCTTTCAGATAAAGGCAGGATCACTTACCTGAACGCAGAAAGCCTGGAGCCCATAGGTTCTGCTGCTTTTTTACAAGATACAGCCGGACGCTATTCTTACAATCAAAAGCTTAGACACACCAATCTTCGGGTACAGATCTCCGACAGTCTTCCTTTGAATCTGAGAAACCTTATTATTCCGGGGCTGATCGTTCTGGCGCTGACATCTTCCGTCTTTATTCTGTCCTGTTATACCCTGTTCTATTTCCGCAGGCACATTGAACAACCGATCCGCAGTATGAGAGAACTGATCGCGGCCTATTCGACGCATGGGATTCCTTCCCGACAGACCGGTGTGCGTGAGATCAACGATACACTCGATGCGCTTTCAGGAATGCAGAAGGAACTGGAATCCATGCGGATCGATATGTACGAAGAACGTCTGAAACATACCCGTACGGAACTTCAGTTCTACCAGCTGCAGATCAAGCCTCACTTCTTTGTCAACTGCTTCAGCATCATCTATGCGATGGCTCAGAAGAAAAACTTTACCGGGATCCAGCAGCTGTGTCTGAAACTATCCAGTTATGTCCGCTTTCATTTTCTGAACAGCTTTGATCTGATTCCTCTGAGACAGGAACTGGCTCATCTGAATGATTATCTGGATATCCAGAATATCAGGCATCATACCCATTCACGGATTCATGAAACGATCGATGAAGATCTGTTGGATGCGCTGATCCCGCCGATGCTGCTGATCACTTTTGTGGAGAACTCAGTCAAATACGCGCAGTTGGAAAACGAAGACATCGAGATCGAGCTGGGAGTCTCTTTGGAAACAGACAATGGAGAGGCAGCACTGCACCTTGAATTATCTGATAATGGAATTGGAATTGATCCTTCCATGGCAGAAAAGATCAACCAGGATGAGATGATCGTAGACCAGCGAGGCGAGCATGTGGGTATCAGCAATGTCCGTCACCGACTCTCGCTGCTGTACGGAACTGCTTATCTTTTACATGTTTTTCCCTGCCTGTCTCATCCCGGAACCACAGTTGAGATTATGATCCCTCTAAGAAAGGAGCCGATCGATGAATATCCTGCTGATCGACGATGATGTAGATGTAACGGATGCTATCACGGAAGGTATTGACTTTGCTTCTTTGGGATTTACCAGGGTATATACAGCTGCCGATGCGCACAGAGCGCGGGAGATCCTTCGTTCGGAGCAGATCGATGTCATGGTCACCGATATCGAGCTGCCCGGACAGAGTGGACTGCAGCTTCTGGAGTGGGTACGGGATCGGAAGATGAATATCATTGTTCTCTTCTGTACCTGTTATGCAGATTTTAATTATGCAAAAAAAGCGATCGAGCTTCAGTGTTATGATTATTTTCTGAAGCCGATCGCCTATGAAGAACTTGCAGCCAGACTCCGTCAGGCCAGAGAAGAGGCGGAAAAACGTTTCTATATAGAGAAAGAACCGGAGATGGAAGTTCCTACCCACTCCCGGATCCGTCTGATTCAGGATGTCAAAGACTATGTAAACACCCATCTGTCCGAGGATCTGAGCTCTGCGCTGATCGCGAAGAGATTCTTTATGAATCCCGATTACCTGAACCGTCTGTTTAAAGAAGATGAAGGAATGACACTTCACCAGTATGTGCTTGACCGCCGGATGGATTTCGTCAAGCAGCAGCTTCTGGCTACGAATCTGAGCATCAACCAGATCGCTCAGTCCGCAGGTTACGATAATTTCTCTTATTTTTCACAGCTGTTCCGAAAAAATACGGGTCTGACTCCCGGAGATTTCCGGAAGAATCAGACCCATGCATCAGAATAACCGTTTACAGACTGCCGTCATTAATGGAAAACAGACCTTTGCTCCCGTGCACACGGCGTGTGTCGTAGACCAGCCAGGTTCCTTTCCATTCGGAGCAGCGGATGAAACTTCTTCTTTCTTCATCGGGCAGGAAGAAGTTGATGTTGAATGACGGGCTGGGCAGTTCAGCCGTCCCTTCGATTCCTGACAGGACTCGTTCATCATTTTCAATGAAGTCTTTCAGAACAGATTTATCAATGGGTGATCCATTGTGTGCCGGACAGATCATATCGAACTCGTCATATCTTTCTTCGAGTTTTCTCAGAACCTCAAGATGACGTTTTACGCTGCCTCCTACTTCTGCGTTCCCGTAGAAGATCAGTACCTGACCTACTTCCAGGTTGTCTCCTGTAAAGAGCAGACGGTTCTCATGATCCAGGAACATCAGGTCTCCCGGGCTGTGGCAGGCTGTTTCCAACACTTCGATATGACGGCCTCCAAGATCAAAAATGTGGCCTTCTTCGACCGGTATCGGTTCAAAGCTGGGCACAGGGATCATGGCATCGGACATGTCTCCTCCGTGAGCATCGATGATGGCTTTGGGATGCATATAGACGGTGTCAAAAGCTCCGTTCCACAGGGTATGATCTCCGTGTCCATGAGTATTGACGACCATCATCGGAAGATCGGTAATGGTCTCCAGGTATTCCCGAAGGTTCCCTTTTCCCATGCCGGTATCAATGACCAATGCTTTGTCTTCTCCCAGCAGCAGATAGGGATAGCAAACAGCGCCGATATCGACGACATATGTGTTTTTGGTGATCTTGCGCGCGCGATACGGTTCATGCCTCATGTGAGCACCTCCTTGTACATCGTTTGATAGAATCATTGTATATGACTATACGGAAATAATCAAGAATACTCAGAAATAAAGGAAGAGAAAAGATGAAGTCGATTTTGATCAAGGATACCACCAGGGAAGAGAGGATCCGCATCGTGCATCAGGCGCTCTGGGGCGCATGCGGAATCGACTGTGAGTTCTGTTCCGGATGCGATAACCGCGGTGGAGGCCGAACAGACAGCATTTATCAGCCATATATCGATGGACTGAAAGAGATCCGCGAGATCAATGAAGAGTTTTCTGCACCGCTGGTGCGGGGGTAAAGGCTATCATACGGAGGCGAAACATTTTATGACAGAAAGAAGATGGGAGATTCCGAATCCCTTTTTGCGGAAAGACGGAACAGCAGTTGAATCTCCAGAGGAGTGGGAAAAGCGCCTTTTTTCTGAATCCGCTCCAAGCCGCTGGGGCGGATTCGCTGTTTTTAAGCACCACCGCCCAGAGCTTTTTTGATTTTCCGGACAGCGGAGCCGCTGCAGAAGGAATCTACTCCAATCGGTCTCTTACCTGATTGCAAAGGGTTCGTTTTCGATGTGTGTCCTTCTCCATTCACGGGGAGTAACCTGGAATGCCTTTTTAAAACGCAGCGAAAATTGCTGACTGGAGCAGTATCCAAGAACCTCCGCAACCTGCGAGATAGACATATTATGCTGATACAAGAAGACTTTGGCTTCTTCCATTTTCTTCATTTCAATATAGGCGGATGGACTTTGACCAGTCTCTGATGAGAAAAGCCTGGAAAAAGCTTGTGGATTCATATAGATGAATGCTGCGACATCCCGGACTTTTAAAGGCTCATATATATGGGCATGAATGTAGCGGATCGCCTGGGAAACAGCATCATTTGCGCCAATGACACGTGCTTCTGCCACCAGTTCAGCGTAAAACTCCAGAATGAAGCGATAGAGTTCGATCATCGTCTCGGGATGATGGATCTTTTCCAGATAGTTGATAAAGAAATCGCTTGCAGCGAAACTGTATTCTGCATCGACACCATATTCGATGGCAGAACGGCTTACGATCGTGATCAAACAGATCATTCCGTTTCTAACAGAACGCATCGTCGATTCGCCTAAGATGTCCTTGTATAAAGAAACACTGTTCTGAATCAGTTCTTCCTGGTCTTTACCCTGGGAAAGAACAGTTTTTATCAACACTTTCTCTTCCAGATAACTGTGATGTTTCAACCCCGTCGTCATGAGCTTCGAGATCTCTTGTTTGGCCTGTTCTTTTCGAAGAGAAAACGGTTTTGGAGACATGTCAGAACCTCCTTGGATGGTACGAGGGTACAGATCCTGTCTAATAAAGATGTCATAATTACACACGTTTTATCAAAATTACATAAATATCATAGCATTGGCCATGATAGAATGCAACCATCTACCAATCTGTTTGTCACTGTACGGGAGGAGGTTGCCATGAAGAAAGCTGTCAAAGATTATGCTACTTCGAAGAAGGAAAGACTTAGTTTTGCTCTTTATTCATTCGGAACGATTTGTTCGTACTATGTCATCTATAGTTTTCTGCAGATCTTTTTGACGGATGCGGTGGGTATTTCAGCTGCAGCTGTCTCGGTTATCTTTATCATTGCCAAGGTGTTTGATGCCGTCAACGATCCTGTTTTTGGTGTTATCGTAGACAAGTATCGCTTTAAAGACAGTAAATATCGCGGTTGGCTTAGGATTGCGGCTTTTGCTGTACCGGCTACGACGATTCTGATCTTCCTGAATCCGACGACCGCCTCATTTCCTGTGGGCGGAAGGATCGCCTGGGCGCTCATCTCTTATGTTCTTTGGGACTGTGCCTACACGCTTTGTGATGCGCCGGCTCATTCTCTGGCTGTTGTTGCATCCAAGACTCCGGATGAAAGAAACCACATTTTTGCGCTCAATTCGTTCATGGTCTATCTTGGAGGACTTTTGATCGTCGTGATGGTCCCAATCTTCCGGCCTATGTTGGGATGGGGGATCACTGGTATCGTGATCGGCGTTCTTTCTTTCCTTGGAATGGTCATGATCCCATTCGTTGTCAAAGAACGCTACAATGTTCCGCAGGAAAAGGAAGTCCCGCTGCGCACGATCTTCCGGACAGTCGCCAAAAACCGATACCTGCTGATCCTGGTGGCGATACAGATCATTGGATCGTTGACTGATTTCGCAACGACCTTGCAGACCTATTTTGCCACCTACTGCCTTGGCAGTGAGACATGGCTGACGGCACTTGCGCTGGCGACCGTGTTCCCGGTTTTGATCGTTGTTCTGTTCGTACCGAAACTGCTTGAAAAGATCGATACCTTCAAGGCCTACATTATCAGCCGTATTCTGACGATTGCCATTACGGTGGTCATTTACTTCTGTGGATACCAGAATATCGTCGTGATGATCAGTCTGGTTGCGCTGCGTTCTGCCATAGCCGCGGTCTGGGGATTGATCGGCACGATCTTTATCGCCGACAGTATTGAATACGGTGAGTTTGTTTCCGGGGAACGCAACCAGGGCGTTGCTTTCTCGTTGAAGGCTTTTGTCAATAAGATGGTTGTTGCGCTGGCTGGTGCTCTGGGAATGGCTTGCCTGGCGGCGATCGGATATGTGGAAAATGGAGTTGCGCAGACACCTGCTGTCATCCATGGGATCTGGGTCCTTTATTCTCTGGCACCTGCCGTTGGATCTCTTCTGGCTGTCGTTTTGCTGGTTCTTCTTTATCCGTTGAGAAACAGTGATCTTAAGGCAATGTCCGCGGCCAACCGCGGAGAGATTTCTAAGGACGAAGCCAGAAAGATGATCTCTTCCAGGGTGAAACTGTAATGGGGAAAAGACTGTTGAATCAAGGCTGGCAGATGGAATGGGAGGATGAAAAGCTCTCCTGTGACGTGCCATGCAGTGTGATCTCGACGCTTCTTCATCATCATAAGATCGAAGATCCCTATGTCAGAGACAATGAAGCAAAAACACAACCGTTGTTTGAAAACGACTATATCTTTACAACGGTTTTCACAGTGACGAAAAAAGATCTGGAATCCAGACGGATCTTTCTTGGATTCGATACACTGGACACACTTTGCGAGATCTATGTCAACGGCACTAAGCTTGCAGAGGAAAAGAACATGTTCCGCGCTTTCCGATACGACGCTGCACCATTTCTTGTCGAAGGAAGCAATGAGCTGAAACTTCTTTTCCACAGCCCGGTGGTTTATCTGAGAGAGCACAAAGCCGATCTCGGGAAACCCTTCAACGTGATCCGGAAGGCCGGATGTATGTTTGGATGGGACTGGGGGATCACCCTGCCGGACAGTGGTATCCT
>JAFOIR010000282.1 GCA_017420625.1 Bacillota bacterium | reverse complement strand
GTTTTAGCAGAAAATGACCGACATATTCGGTCAAACAGAAGAAAAGCCATTATCCGACCGACAGGCGTCGGTCGGATTGACATTTTAAACGATTCTTGACCGACGTGTCGGTCGTCAGAATGATTTGGAGTTTTCTTGACCGACGTGTCGGTCAAAAACTCTCTATTAAGTAAGATCAAACGCCATCGTCTATAGTAACCCAAAAGAATAATCTCATGGAATGAAAGAGGGTTGAACGCCCTCTTTTGTTTTGTTACAATTCAGGAAAGACTGAAACAATCAATAGAAGCAGAACTGGCAGAAGGGAGCAGCCGATGTATCCTGTAAAGATCGAACCCCTTGACGTGGAACTGTCTGTGTGTAAGGTAACCGATTATACGCAGATCGATCTTGAGCATCCATTCGTTTACCGGCAGTACGGATGAAGAAAAATCACTGGTCTGTCCGACAGATCTTGTGCCGGAGAACATTATTATTAGGGAAGATGGGTGGAGAGCTTTTCGTATCAGCGGACAGCTGGACTTTTCTCTGGTGGGTATACTGGCACAGATATCAAAGACACTGGCTGATGCAGGAATAGGGATATTTGCTGTTTCAACATATAACACGGATTACATTTTGGTAAAGGTAGAGAATTATTCAAAAGCACTCGATCTGCTTGAGCAGGAAAGGGAGTAAAACATGGAGAAAAAGACACCTGTCCGGGTATTATTCATAGGCAACAGCCATACCTACTTCAACGATATGCCGCAGCTATTTAAGGTCATAGCCGCCGAGGAAGGATACGCGGCTGACGTTGTGATGATCGCACACGGCGGCTGGTATCTGAAACAGCATACAGCAGAGCCGGATGTGGCATTCAACATCCAATATGGTCACTATGATTATGTGGTGCTGCAGGAACACTCCCATCCGTTCGATCATCTGGACGACTATGATGAAGCGATGTCGATTCTTTCGGGATGGATCAGGGAGGCTGGGAGCGTCCCGGTGATCTATGGGACATGGTCGATGAAATCAGAGGCGCAGGAGCAGGAGAGAATGAACCGGACAAACCGAGAGCTTTCTGAAAAATACCATACCTTGCTGGCTCCGGTGGGAGAGTCATGGTGGAGCTATATGCGAAGCTGGCCGCAGATCGAAATGTATGCGGAAGATGGGGCGCATGCTTCGCCTCATGGATCGGAGTTTGCGGCTAAGATCATCTGGACAACGATTCGAAATGACAGGATGAGAAAGAAGAAATGAAAGATCAGGAACTGCTGGTTGTTTTGAAGGAGCATCTGGACCGATATCCGAAGATGCAGCCTCAGGATGTGGTGAAGCTTCTTTATCAGGGAGAGTTCGGCCCCGGACACATGATCAAGGATCCGGCTGCATCGCTCAAACGACTGGAGGATGAATATGCTCATACAGAGCATGCCCCCAGGATGGGATTGACCGAAGATATCGGAAACGGATTTGTCAGAGTCAATCTTGCTGCGTTGGATATGGGGGTCTGTTCTCTGGAGAAGCTGTCCGCGCTGTTTGTTCTGTCTGCGAATCAAACTTCGGGCGATATGAACAGGTTTCAGGAGAAGCTTGAGATGATCGAAGACCGTTTTGCGGACTTGCCGTTTGAGTTTTCCCGCGGTGATCTTGAAGCTTATCTGAATGATTATGTAGCGGCCGGATGTCCGGCTGTCAGTCACAGCGAGATCTATCGGGAAGCGTACCATCCTGCGTATCGGGTGGTGAAAAAAGATCTGATTTTATGGAATATATAAATCGGAGGGAAAAATGAAAAGATTAGTCGTCTATTATTCTTTGTCCGGCAATACGGAAGAGGCAGCAAAAAAGATCGCCGGAAAGCTCGGTGCGGATCTTTTGAAGCTTGAAACGAAAAAGCGAATGCCGAAAGGATTTGCAGCGCAGATACTTGTGGGCGGCGGCCAGGTTATGATGAATCATATCCCGGAGCTTATGCCGTATAGTACAAATATCGAAGATTACGACGAGATCGTCCTTGGCTCTCCGATCTGGAACGGGAAGGGCGTGCCCGCCATTAACGCTTTTTTGAAAGATGAGAAGGCAGCAAAAAAAGTCACTGCTCTGTTTTTCCTTTCTGCCGGAGGAGATACAAAGAAAGGTCTCGAGGCTATCACGAAGAAACTTCCAAACCTGGAGACGACAGTATCGCTTCTCGATAAAAAGCAGGAAGGCAGCCGCAGCAATGACGCGAAGATCGAAGAGTTTGTCTCGCTTGTGAGCGAAAAATAGGAGGGACTATGTCAGGCATAAGAGATCGAAATGTGATCGACATAGCATTAATAGAAGACGGGAAGTACGTCCTTGTGATTCTGGATGATCTGGAATGGAATTTTGGATTCAGACAGGAACACGGCCGGATTTTGCAGAATAAGATCAATGATTATCTGGACTATATAGCAAGCGGCCAGGCGGCAAAGGATAAGCCCGGTCTTCGGGTGCTGATCCGGATCCTCGCCCGGTATGCCTACAGCGCTTATTGCATCCGTTTTCTGGAGAGAGTTCGTGCAGCGATTCAGCAGAAGGGCAATATATGCGATATCGAATGGACTCATTCACCGGAAGACGGGCCTTTCGAGGATGGTTTCAGTGATGATTATGTTTTCGATGAAAGGAAAATCTATCCGCGGCTGAAAAAGAACTGGGCTAAGGACCCACTCCGGGAAATAGCGCTGATGCCGCCTGATCAGTC
>JAFOIR010000281.1 GCA_017420625.1 Bacillota bacterium | reverse complement strand
TGGCCCATATGCTCTCTCTTCATCATGATTCAAAAGTCGTGATCCTGATCGATGAATATGATACGCCGATCCAGCAAGGATACTCCAGGGGCTTCTATAAAGAGATCATCTCTTTTATGAGAAACTTTCTGTCCGGCGGCCTGAAGGACAATACGGATCTTACGTTTGGTGTCCTGACCGGCATCATGCGGGTCTCCAAGGAGAACCTGTTCAGCGGCCTTAATAATCCGATGGTAAATACCGTACTTGATGATAAGTACAGTGGTTATTTTGGCTTTACGGAAGACGAAGTGCGGGAAATGGCGGCTTATTACAGACGGCCTGAGGCTATGGATGAGATCCGGTTCTGGTATGACGGATATCGTTTCGGCAATACAGAGATCTATAATCCCTGGTCCGTCACAAATTACTTTGCTTCGGGTGGCCAGGCAAAACCGTATTGGGCAAATACCAGTGATAATGAGATCATCCGGGAGATCCTTACCGGCCTGACTCCGGAGATCGCAGATGATCTGGCGAGGGTCATGCAGGATGAAGAAGTCCATGCATCCCTTGACATGGAGGTCGTCTACCCGCGTATGACCGACGGAAATGACGCGATCTTCAGTTTTCTGCTTCTCGCCGGATATCTTACGCCTGCCGACAGACCGGAAGAGACGGAGATCGGGACATTTGCTTCATTGCGTCTTCCCAATGCGGAGATACGGAGAATCTACAATACGGAAGTCCTCAGCTGGATCCGCACGCAGCAGACCGGAAACGTTATTTCTGAAATCGAAAAAGCCGTATTCTTATGTGACGGAAAGCGTCTGAAGGATGCACTCAGGAAATATATGATCACCAGTATCTCGTTTTTCGACGGTGCTGCGGAAGGCTTTTACCATGGCATGGTGCTGGGCCTCGTGGCCAGTCTGTCATCGAAGTATTACATCCGATCCAACCGGGAAGCCGGAGAAGGGAGATTTGATCTCCAGCTTGAGCCGAAGGATCGAACGCTTCCGGGAATTCTGATGGAATTCAAAGCTGTTTCAGCGTCAGAAAAAGAAAAACTCCCGGATCTGGCAGAAGAAGCACTGGTGCAGACGGAAGTTAAAGAATATCAGAGGGATCTGGAAGAACGCGGCGTAACCGACATTGTAAGATATGGGATCGCGTTTTCCGGAAAAGACGTTGAAGTAAAAATGACCAGATAAGGATATGAAAACTCCGGCTCTCCTCTGGATCCACGGCGGCGGGCTTACAGCCGCGCTTTGCATGCTGGCCCGTGACCGGGGAACCGTAAAGATCGCGTATCAGTTCCCGCTTTATCCGATGCTCAGCAATCTGGATACGGATTCATCACGGGATAATCATGGCCGCGTCTGGAACACGAAGCGGAACCATCTCGGCTGGCGGTTCTATCTGCGGGGAAATGCGAAAAAGAAGGTCTCTCCTTACGCCTCTCCCATTCATCAGAAGGATTTCAGCGGCCTTCCGCCGGCATATACATTTGTCGGCAATGGAGAACCTTTCTATGCGGAGACGCTCGAATATGTCCGAAAGCTGAAAGAGGCCAATATTGAAGCGGAAGTCGATGTGTATCCTTCCGATATGCATGCTTTTGACATGCTGGACCCGGAAAGCGAGGTCAGCCAGCAGGCGATTCGGACATTCGAGGAGAAATTTGAAAAAGCTCTCATGAGGATACAGAATGAAGATCAAAAGCAATAAACGATACGGATACGATGGAGCTGAAGACGTTTTATTTGCAGAAAGAATGGAGTGACAGTCCATGCAGATACAATGCACAAAAAAACTGTTGGACCGCATGAAAGCCGATCCGGCAGCGGCCAGAAAAGCAGGGAAAATATCTGCAGAAGACGATTTTTTCTGCTGGCACGCAAATATCATTACTGCGGACCGGCGGAAGGTGCTTGTCTTTGTAAATAACAGCACACGGCTAACGGTCATTGCATACCGGCCGAAGCCTTCGATATACAAGAATCCGGGAGAGCTCCTGACGGAGGGGATCCGTGAACTATTCAAGGCCATTGGCATTCATGATGATATTACAGAATGTTATATCCAAAATGCGGGGCCTTGCCGGATCACGGCGACCGGCACAAAAAGTCTGATCGCCCGGATGAATAAGATGGCAGATGAAGTCGCCTGGCACGCTCTGTTTTTCCGGGAAGATATGGTGCTGCAGACAACGGCATCCGTCGAACTGGCCGAATTTCCCGTATCGGAAGGAAAAGGGTATTTTATTCCTCAGAAGAGACTGTGTGAGGAGCTTTGCCGTATGATGGGCTTCCCTGAAACGGCATGGGATAAGGTCCGGTCTATCCGAAGTTATCGGCTGAAAGTCACGCTGGATCTGGATCATTATGATATCTGCAGGGTCCTGGAAGTGCCTGCCCAGGCCCGGTTCTGGCAGCTTCATGAAGCGATCCAAAGGTCCTTTGGCTGGCTCGAGTATCACCTGCATATGTTTGTGTTTTATGACGGTGAAGTCACCGCCCGTCAGCACAGAATGTATTACGGCAAGAAGCGCCGCTTGGTTATTCTGGATCACAAAGACCCGGAGGCCGATGCCTGGTTTGATCCTGAAGAACAGGAAATACAAAAAGACCGGAGCCTTTTGCTTCGCGATGTATTTGAAAACAGGGACTCCTGTGTGTATTCCTATGATTTCGGAGATGACTGGGAGCATGTGATCACCGTGGAAGAACGGTTTGACACCGGCAGCGGCAGGTTTAGACTACTGGAAATGCGGGGAGAACGTCCGCCGGAAGACGTAGGTGGCGAGGGGGGATTTGAGGATTACATGAGGATCCTTTCAAACCCGGATGATCCGGAATATGAATCCACCGTTCGCTGGGCGGAGGGAACAAAGGCAAAGCCGGAGTCCATGGAAGCGATCAATAAAAAGCTCGGATGGCTTATTTAAGGACACTGCGGACCGGCTGGGTCTTCTGCAGGAATACTATGACTTTCGGTTTGCCGCATACTGCAGGTTTGCGGAAGCGTGGTGTGAGGAGAACGACGTTAAGTATCATCATCGTAGAAAAAAGAAGAACCTATGATGAGATCATGGCGTTTCTGAAAGCGGAGGAATAATCGATGACGTTATCGCGGGAAGATGGACAACTGTATTATAAACTTTGGCTGC
>JAFOIR010000280.1 GCA_017420625.1 Bacillota bacterium | reverse complement strand
TATATCGGCCATACCATCCACTACCGGGAAACGAACATTTCCTTTAAGAACAAACGGAGGGTACGCAAGCCCCAAAGTGAATGGGTGCGGGTGGAGAACACGCAGGAGCCGATTATCAGTGAGCAGGTTTTCCGGCAGGTACAGGAGCAGATAGCAAACCGCCGCAGAAAATGCAAGGACGGTACAACACAGATTTTTTCCGGATTGGTAAAATGTGCGGATTGCGGCTGGTCGCTGTCCTATGGGGAGAACAGGCAGAACAGCAAGCCTTACGGCCATTATCATTGTAGCAAGTACGGACAGGGCACACGCCAATGCTCCATGCACTATATCCGCTATGATGTGCTTTACGCCTATGTCCTCTCCCGTCTGCAATACTGGTCGGGGCTGGTACAGCATGATGAAGAACGGCTTTTGAAGCGGCTGTTAAATGCCACTGATAAGGGACAGGCCGCCGCAAGAAAGAAGCAGGCCGCCGAACTGAAAAAGGCAGAGAAGCGGAAAGCCGAAGTCGATACCCTGTTTGCCCGGATGTATGAGGACTGGGCGGCGGGGTGTATCACGGAATACAACTTCTCTATGTTGTCCGGGAAGTACCAAAGCGAACAGGCTGAACTGGACACAAAGATTGAACAGCTTCAATCCGCTATCGCCACTGAAAGCCAGAACGCCGCAGACGCAGAAAAATGGATTGCCTTGATGAAAGAGTGCGTCAATCCAACAGAACTGACCGCCGAACTTTTGAATACGCTGATTGAAAAAATCGTTGTCCATGAAGCGGTCAAAGGTGAGGACGGAAGCCGGGAACAGGAGGTAGAAATCTTCTACCGCTTTATCGGCAAAATTGATTGAATGATACCAATATCTTTAACTATGTGATACCGGCCAGGGTTTTCCGGATATCACTTTGCTGGAACCGCTGGCCAAAGCGCTGGGCATTTCAGTGATTGAACTGTTCTCCGGTGAAGATATACAAAATCAGAACCGTTCTGCCCATATGGCGAGAGGAGCTTTCTACGTTTGCCCTGTCTGCGGAAATATTATCCGGGCTACCGGAGAAGCGCTGATCAGCTGCTGTGGGATCACCCTGCCGCCGATTATAGCGGAGGAGCCCGATGAAGATCATTTGCTGCATGTAGAGATCGTAGAGGATGAATATTATGTAACGATCGATCATCCGATGACAAAGGATCATTATATTTCATTTCTTGCGGCCGTATCGGATGAGCGTCTTCAGCTTGTCAAGCTGTATCCGGAGGCAGGAGCGGAGGCCAGATTCAAGATCGGCCATGTAATCAGAATCTACGCATACTGCAACCGGCACGGATTGTTTCAGAAAAAACCGTAGTAAAAATACGAGGGGCTGCAAAACGCAATGGCTGCAGCTCCTTTCGCTTTATCTTATGCCGTTTGGGGTATTTAGTCTTGTTTATCATTCTTCCACCCAAAAATTCATACGATTTCTGGAGTATATTTCTTTTGGATTAGCTATCTTATCCAGGGATTGGATAAGATAGCTTTTCAAATGTACTTCATACCCAGACAGAACTTCTGTGGCTTGAATTCTCTGGGTGTGATAACAGTCACGCGGCATCTTACGCCCAGGGATTGGAAAAGATAGCTCGTCAAATTGATTTTTCGCCCGAAAATCGGAAAAAGTTCTGGGGGGCGGACAGTAAAAAAGAACAATCCGCCCCAACGACCTGGAGCGGATTCAGAAAAAAGCTGATTATATACCAATTTTCATCAATGAAGGGGTTGTATTTGCTACAACCCCCTCACATGAATTACATCAGTTTGCGGAACATGGCTTCGAAGTCTGCCAGCGTAGCGGGGCGAGGATTGCCGGGAGCGCAGGCATCAGCTGCAGCGGATTCGCACAGGAAGGGAAGGTCTTCTTCTTTCAGCTTTTCGAGTTTGGTCGGAATGCCGACATCCACGGAAAGCTGCTGTACGGCATCGATCGCTGCCTTTCTGTAGGCTGCCGGATCCATACCAGTCGTATCAACACCGAATGCTTCTGCGATAGCTTTGAACTTTTCGCCGGTGTATTCCTGGTTGAATTCCATAACGATCGGGAGCATCATCGCACAGGCGACGCCATGCGGCGTGTCGTAAACAGCACCGAGAGTATGAGCCATGGAGTGAGCAATACCAAGACCTACGTTGGAATAAGCCATAGCCGTTACATACTGAGCCAGAGCCATGCCTTCACGACCGTTCGGATCGTTGGCTACAGCCAGACGAAGATTCTTGGCGATCAGCTGGATCGCTTCGAGGTTCAGGCAGTCAGCCAGTTCCCAGGCAGCTGCCGTGGTATAACCTTCGATTGCATGGGTCAGTGCATCCATACCAGTGGAGGCGGTAAGGCCTTTCGGCATGGTGGACATCATGTCGGGATCAACGACAGCAACATCCGGAATATCGTTAGGGTCAACACAGACAAATTTCCGTTTTTTCTCAACGTCTGTGATAACATAGTTGATTGTGGATTCTGCACCGGTACCGCCGGTAGTAGGAACAGCGATCGTGAAGACCGTGCGATGCTTGGTCGGGGCTACGCCTTCCAGCGAACGTACATCATAATATTCAGGGTTATTGACAATAATTCCGATGCCTTTTCCGGTATCCATAGAGGAACCGCCGCCGATCGTGATCATGAAGTCTGCGCCGGATGCACGGTATGCATCAACGCCATGCTGTACGTTTTCGATCGTGGGATTCGGTTTGATGTCGGAATAGAGTTCAAACGCGATGCCGTTTTGCTCCAGAAGATCGGTAACACGTTTGGTTACGCCGAAACGGACCAGATCGGGATCAGATGCGACAAATGCTTTGGTGAAACCATGAGATTTGACGATGCCGGGGATCTCATTGATTGCGCCGTGTCCGTGATAGGAAATGCCATTCAACACAAAACGATTGACTGCCATAGGTAATCTCCTTTATAAAATAAAGATTTTCGCCTAATATTATAACATTTCTGCCAGACGATTCGCAAGACGTATTCATCTATCGTTCATGGGGAAAAATTGAGAGAATGACCAAAAGAGCCATATCAGAGGTTGGAAATGTCAGGATTTTCATGTATAATATAATAAGATATCTATCTCAGAAAATACAGAAAGGAAGATGCAAAGATGAATTCCAGAAATAACCTGACAGAAGGTCCCATTTTCGGACAGCTGATCAGATTTGCGATCCCTGTAATCCTTGGAAACCTGTGTTTTCAGCTCTACAATGTAGTCGACTCGATCGTTGTGGGAAATTACGTCGGAACGGATGCTTTGGCAGCCGTTGGAGCGGTTTTCCCCATCATGATGCTTTTCAACGCGCTCTTTATGGGTGTGTCAATGGGTGCACAGATCGTCATCAGTCAGACGTACGGAGCGCAGGATGAAGACGGACTTCGAACCGTGACGAATACTTCCATCTCGCTTGCCATCATCATTGGTGCAGCGATTACAGTCATCGGTGTTCCGCTTGCAAAACCGATGCTGAAGCTGATCCAGACACCGGCCAATATCATTGATAACTCGACTTCCTATCTGATGATCATTTTTGCCGGTACGCTGGGTAATGTATTTTACAACCTGGGATCCGGTGCACTTCGTGGTATGGGAGACAGTCGTTGGCCGCTGGTCGCCATGCTGGTCAGTTCCGTAACCAATATCGTCCTGGACCTGGTATTTGTTATTGCGCTTGATATGGGCGTAGCCGGTGTTGCCTGGGCAACCACGATTGCTCATTTCCTCAGCGGTATGATTCCGCTGTGGCGGATCCAGAGCGGAGCCTATCCGGTTCACCTTTATGTAAAGGATATCCTGCATCCGGATAAACAGGCAGCCAGCCAAGTCTTTAAACTGGGACTTCCCAGTTCCGTCCAGAATGCAGCTATGTCTCTCGGCAGTCTGGTGATCCAGAGTTTTGCGAACTCCTTTGGGTCGAACTTTATTGCAGCCAACACGATCATCATGAAAGCCGATGGTTTCGCCATCATGCCCATGATGGGTCTGGGTATTGCTTCCACCTCCTTTGTGGGACAGAATATCGGCGCCGGAAAGATCGACCGTGCGAAGAAAGGCGTTCATGCCGGTCAGCTCAGTGCGATCGTGGTAGCAGTCGTTGTCGGAGCTGCCTTGTATTTCCTCGGAGAGTACATCATGAAGGCATTCGGCGCCGATGGGCAGGTGCTGATGATGGGTGTTTCCGGTATCCGTTTCCTGGCTTTCTGCTATGTATTTGTCGGCCTTGATCAGGTTACCGGCGGTGCCATGCGTGGTGCCGGTGCGGCGATTGCTCCGGCGGTCACAGCCATTTCCGCCAACCTTATTCGTATCCCCCTTGCCTACTTCCTTGGCGCTGGACCGCTGAGACAGGAGATCCGCCAGATCATCGCTTCCAAGACGGCTGATCTTACCGCAATGGCATCCAAGTATTTTGAAACCGGTGCTTACGCAACGATGGAAGAAGCGGAACAATCAGCGGCCGCCGTGCTCGCTGCGCCCAATCACTTTATGTATATGTTCTATGCAATGGGTATTTCCATGTTCGTTGGTGCACTGCTGATCTTCTTTTACTTCAAATTTGGCAAGTGGCAGGATAAGAGCATTATCAAAACGGAAAAGAGTGTAGAATAAAATATAAGGCAGTGAAGAATGATTACATTCTTCACTGCCTTAATTTAATAAGAATCCTGAGTGATGTTGGTTTTGGGATCAATTCCCGTGAAATGCAGCCAAAAGATCTTTTTCTTCATCGGTGAGCTCGTATTTGGCCATTTCTTCTTCAATGATCGCATCCGCGCCGTCAGATTTTAAGTTTTCCATTGCAAATGAGATCTCAGAAGCTGAATAACCGCTGTTTCCCAAAAGCGTTTCAACCCGGCTTTCAGAGAATTTGCCGCCAAAGAGATTCTTGGCTGCTCGCAAAGCCTGGATACTGAAATCCACTTCCAGAAACTCTACAGCCTTTTTCGTATCTTCCTGTTTAAATGATACTTTGCTCATTGCAGTAGTCAGTTCAGACATAGAGTAATTCCCGTTTTGCAGAAACTCTTTTACGACGGCAACGGCCGTAGGATCAGCATCGACCGTTTTCTTCTCGGGCTCTGCCGTTACATTTGATGTCTGGGCAGCATCCGCAGAAGCCGCTTCGTTATTCGTTCCTTTGTTTCCGGAACATCCGCTCAGAAGTAAACTTACTAAAAGAATAACGGCAAAGATCATGGAAAGGTTCTTTTTCATAATGATTGCTCCTCCTCATTAACGATATAGTTTATCATATCGTTATTTTCTGTATTTTTCTATTGGAAGAACTGCATAAACATTCGAAGAGGTACCGCTGATTCTTGAAAATATTAGATAACGACAGCATTTGACTTACTGGACAAAGGGAACAAAGTTGCATATAATGAAAACAAATCCATAAGGAGGCATATATTATGGCAAAACTGAAAATATTCATCAAGTTTAAGATCAAGGAAGGTCATGTAGAGGATTATCTGGCCGCCAAGCGCGAGATGGTGCAAAAATCCCAGGCTGAGGAAGGATGCATTTCTTATACGCTGAATGCAGTCAAAGATCAGCCGGACGTCGTCGCACTGCTGGAGATCTGGCAGGACGAGGAGGCGCTGGAGCTTCATAAAAACAGTGAACACTTTAAGACACTGCTTCCTCTCGGCAAAGAACTGGTGGAAGGAGTGCTCTCAGCCGATACCTTCACGGAATATGAACTGTAAAAGAGAAAAAGCTGATCTCCACTTCAGGGGATCAGCTTTTTTACGCTAAGACCGCAAGTGATATTAATCCATATGACCATCACGGTACATGGAGAATTTGTCCATGGGATATTGTTTCAGGTTTTCAAGAACGCCGCGTTTATCCGCTTTGGCCAGCAGATTCTTTCGTGCGTTCAGTACCAGCGTTTCGACTTCATGCTTGGAAGGTCCGCCGACGCATCCGCCGGGGCACATCATTCCTTCAATGAAATCTTCCTTCAGCTTGCCGGCTTTCAGGAGCAGCAGGGCTTTGCGGCATTCATCACCGCCTGCGCAGGTGAGCAGGGAAATATCGGAAGTATCTTCTCCCATCTCCTGCATAACCTCGAGCACGGCACCGGCAACACCGCCGGTTCCGGCGAATCGTTTTCCAAAGAGGGAAGCTTCCTGATAGTCTTCTTCTACCGGAACGATCTCAACATTCTTTGAATCCAGCAGCGCGACCATTTCTCCGTATGTTAATGCATAATCCGCACGGTCGGCAATATTCTCGTTCAATGTCTCACCCTTCTTGGCGATGCAGGGACCAATGAACACGGTAATGCAGTCCGGATCCATGGATTTTAAATAACGGGAAACAGCCATCATGGGAGAAACCGTGTTGGAGATATTATTCTCATATTGCTCCGGGAAATGATGATGCAGCAGGGAAATAAAAGCCGGACAGCAGGAGGTGGTCATTTTCCGCCCTTCTTTTTTTGCTTCGATCCATTCTTTCGCTTCATAAGCTGCTGTCATATCACCGCCAAGGCCTACCTCCACCATGTCAGCAAAACCGGCTTTCTTTAATGCGGCTTTGATCGCGCCCATGCCGATGTCTTTACCGAACTGACCTTCGGTAGCCGGGGCACACATGGCGATGACACGTTTACCCTCAAGGATAGCCTTGATAACTTCTACAGAGTAAGTCTTCGACCCAATGGCACCGAAGGGACAGGTGTGAACACAGTGACCGCAATGAACACATTTACTCTCATCGATCACGCAGAAACCGTACTCATCATAAGTGATAGCACCGACAGGACAAGCTTTTTTGCAGGGACGCTCGTGGTGTATGATCGCCTCAAAAGGACAGGCTTTCGCGCACATGCCGCAGGCTTTACACTTCAGTGAGTCGATCTTCATTTTGGAATCACCAGGAGAAATCGCACCAAAATGACATGCCTGAAGACAAGCTTTACCCAGGCAGAAGCGGCAGCTGTCAGTAACATTGTATTCCTGAATAGGACAGTCATCACAAGCGGCGGGAATGACTGCTACAACGTTTTTGGTCGGGTGGTTGATATCCGGACTGAGTCCGATAGCCAGACGAACACGCCCGCGGATGATCTCACGCTCTTTATAGACACAGCAGCGATACTGCGGCTTGGGTCCGGGGCTTACCTCGTAAGCGATTTTTTCACAGTTTTCCGGCGTCAGTTCGTCAGCCCAGGCCAGACGGCAGACTTCCCGGAGAATATAGTGTTTCAGGTCAATGATTCCCTTGTCGTTGGTTAACATAGTATTCCTCTCTTTTCTGTGATGATATAAGTATATCACATTTTGTTCTTCCTGTGCCATAATTCCGCATATGAAATTCGTGGGCAGGGAAGAAAAACCTGCGTCGGTTTTTTCAAGCGAAGAATAAAACAAAAAATTACCGCCTGCAGGGTATCAGTGCGCTCGAAAGCGGTGTTGTCCTGTTTAAGCCCACTGTAGACGGGTGAAGCATCGTTGTTGATCCTTATCTAAACTGACAAAGAAAACCCGCCGATCGGCGGGTTTCTTAGCGTTCGTCAGCTTTTTTTCTTAATTACCTTTGTATTCCAGATAAAGGATAACGGATTCTGTCCCGGAGTCAATCGAAAGACGAAGCAGAGAGTCCTCCTGGATCTGCAAAGTGATGCTGAGATTTTCATCTGTGAATGTCAGCGCACCGTCGGCAAAAACAAAGTCTGTAATCGCATCATCAAAGAAGTCACCTCCCAGAGCGACATGATTGTCCTCTATGAAGATATCGGTGTTGTCATCCATGGCTTCAGCCTCGGCGGTATAACCTCCCATATCGACATAAGCGCTCTTCCAGTAGCCGGAAAAGAACGAAAGATCCACATCGCTCCTGACCGGGGCGGGTACGTACGTTTCCGGCATTTCACGGGTAAAGAGAAGGCTAGCTTCTTCCCACAGAAGGGAATCAGAAAGGACATTCAGAAACTGGGCCTCATCTCCATCGAAGATGATAAAGCCTTCCTTCAGCTGCCAGGTGCCGTCAAAGGGTGCTTCCTCCGCAAGTCTCATCTGATAGATCCCGTCCTCGCTTAGTTTCAAAGTAAGGATCATTCCATACTGCTTTGCATACCATTCGCCATAAAGTGTCTCTTCTTCACTGGGCAGCGGGATTTCCTCAGCGGGAATCCGGCTCAGTTCCTGCAGCGAGTCCTCGCTCTTTGAAGTTTGTTCCTGCTCTGTACTTTCTGAACTCACCTCCGTTGAAGACTCATCTGCCTCTTGCGTCTTCTTGCAGCCGACGATTGAAAAAAGCAAGGAAAAAATCAGTAAACCGATGATTATTTTTCTCATAATATCCTCCCAAACTTTAACTTGGCGATTCAAGCTCATTCATGATCGTAGGTGAATTCTAACTGGGCGTATTCAATAGGAGACAAGATAGTGATTCGATGCTTAAGAGGCACTGTATTTGTTAGCCCATAATAGTCTTTGAACACCTGGTCCTTTTCCAGTGTCTTGACAAATTCTGCCAATTCGGCTCCTGTCATTTCTCCTTCAAATTCAGTTTGATAGCTCTGTCCTCTGGCTCTTGGATTATCGGGATCATCAGATATAGCATAAGAGATGTATTTCTCGATGTAGACATAATAGGTTCTGTTGTCAGCCGCATCCTCCACATGGAACTGGAAAGTAACCTTATTGTTTTTATCATCAATACTAAGTGTCTCGACACTCACACTGAGCGGTCTCTTCACAGTTACTTCCCGACTGTAGACACAAGGACCGGAGAGTCCATCTGAAACCTCACATCGGTAAATTCCTACCTCGTCCGGAGAAGTCAGAGGCAGTGTAGACGAATGATCTGTCAGTACAAACCAGTCGGCATCTGTGTCTGACTTTCGTTGCCAGGTATAAACCAGATTGCTGTCATCTCCTGTTCCCGAAACTGCACGGCAGGTCAGGCTGGCATAGAAATTATCTCCTATATATTGCCCCTGGCAATTGGTCGGCTGTTCAACGATAAGCGGAAGTATACCCGTATAGGCAATTTTGATAGGACCTGATGTTCCTCTGAGGACGGGATCCTTATAGTCTTGGACCATACAATAATAGATTCCGGGAATCTTGACATCCAGCGTAACTTCGCCTCTTGTTTCTGCTTTCTCCGGCTCAGCACCCGGCGCCCGTAAATATGGACCGTCCCAATAATAGTCATAATCACCGTTTCCGCCTTCAATCAGAACGGTAAGACGGACTGCGGTGTTTTCGCCCGTGATTTGAATGGGTTCGCTTGTCACTAATCTGACGGTGAGCTGATTACTGACGATTACTTCTTCAGATTCTGCCCAGCGGCCTTTGCTGTCTTCTACATAGATATAGTATTTTCCTGGCTCTTCGACGGAAATTGTATTCTCATTGGAGAATTTGTACTGGGTTCCGTCCTTATATAAAGTATAAGAGAGGGGCTCTTTGGCATCCGGATCATCGATCTCGATCGTTAACGGGAAGGGAATCAGGGTTCCATCCTTTTCATGACTGAAGGTGCCGCCTTCCGGCTGTGTTTTGATATTCAGTTGTTTGTAGACAATGGGGACAGAAAGGGAGCTTTCCT
Organism: Bacillota bacterium; assembly: GCA_017420625.1. Next base: position 2,086 of record JAFOIR010000280.1, on the reverse strand, counting down.
CGCCCATAGAATCTGTAACTGTCAGAATATACGTGCAGAATTCATCGGCTTTCCAGGTAACAGTACTGCCGGAGAAGGAATAGTCCGTCACTTTTTTCCCGTCTTTCAGAAGACTTATGACTTCATAATCCGGAACGCCGCCCGATATTTCCGCCTTTATTTCTATACTGCCTGTTCCGGGAAGAAGTGCGTTTCCGGAAACAAGTGATACTTTCAGCGGGTCGACGATATAAGCCTGCACATGATTCGTATAAACCATGTCGAGTGTTTTGTCTGTTCCAAGGCAATAATATTCACCGGGTTTCGTCACTTCCGTGGTGGGATCATTACTGAATGCGTACCCCGTTTCGTCGTACCAGGAATACAGGATCTCGCCGTCGCCGCCTGCAAAGGTGCAGCTGAGGAAAGCCTTGCCGGATGTTCCAAGGTTCACGTTTTGCGGCTGTTTGGAAACATAAAGCTTGTAACGGACATCAACTTTATCGGTCGTAACTTTGTTGCCTGTTTTATCGGTAATGACGCAGTAGTAGGTGCGATCCCCGGCGGCTGTTGTATAGGTAGCACTGTTGCTGTTTCCGATCGCATGGGCAAGAAGATCCATGCTGACTGTCGGAGAAACCGAACTCACGGCAGTGGTTCCATCTTTACCGATGGAAAATGTCGGGACGCCCCGTTTATTCCAAACATCTCTGATCTTTTCAGCGAGTTTCAGCTTCGTTTCCACGAACGAGGACGCTTTGATCCTCAATTCGTCTGTGAAGCGATGGACATTGGAAAGCTGAACCGTCTCACCGGATACTTGGGTAAAGAACAGAGCACCTTTATAATACCATTGGTAGGTATAAGGGCTGACACCACCCTCCACGGTGACACTTAATGTACATTCTTCGCCGTCATCATGAGAGATAAAGGCACCTTGCGGCTGCTCGACAATATGCAGCGGGACCAGATTGATCTGCGGAGTAAGATTGCGAAGACTATAGAACAGATTGCTTCCCGGCTCGATTGGCTCTGTTTTGGTATGAGAAGGGTCATGTCTGCAGGTATAGGTTCGTTCACCGGGTGTAAAGCCTTCCGGTTCTTTAGTGACAACCCCCTCACCCCAATCGTGACCAAGGGCGGGAATTACTGTTTGTTCTGTCAGGATCACACCGCAGACAGAGCACTTGGATCCGTCCGTCAGGCCGTCTTCCGTACAGGTTGCTGCTTTTCCCGGGACCGTGACTGGTGTGTGTGCTGTTTTGGAAATACTTCTGGTTTCCGTTTCCCCGCAGCGTGAACAGGTTCTTATTTCACTTCCATCTGCAGTACAGGTTGCGGCTGCGGCAACGGTCCAGCTGCCCCAGTCATGGCCAAGAGCTGAAATCGTGGTTTGTTCTGTCAGAATCACACCGCAGACAGAGCACTTGGATCCGTCCGTCAGGCCGTCTTCCGTACAGGTTGCTGCTTTTCCCGGGACCGTGACCGGCGTGTGGCCAAGGGCGGGATCTCCTTCTTCTCTGATCGTCTTGCCGCATACCAGACATGTGCCTGTGCGGTATCCGTCTTCCGTACAGGTCGGAGCATGGTCTGTCCACTGTCTTACAGAATGCTCTGATTCCGCAATTTCCTTCCCGCAGTAGACACATTTCCAAATAATAGTACAAGCATCCGGACCATCCTCGTCTTCCCATGCATGCTTCCCATCATCACTGTCAGGACACCCATCTGCTGACGGTTCTGCATGAACATGAACCGTTGTCGCTGGCAGAAGTATCAGCATAAGCACCGCGACAAGGAATATAGTACAAGCATTTCTTAATTTCATTTGGAAATACCTCGACTTCCTTTCTTTTTTCTATATAATATTGTACATACAGTAGCCCCTCGCGGCCATTCCCCAATAGAACCATTCTTTAATGTCTGGTTCCATGCAAAGGGACTGTAGCAAAATTACAACCCCTTCATCGATGAAATTCGAGCATAAAACCAGCTTTTTCTGAATCCGCTCCAAGTCGTTGGGGCGGATTCTTCATTTTACAAAACCGCCGCCCAACACTTTTTTGATTTTCTGGGCGGCTGAATTAGTTGACAGACTATCTCTTCC
>JAFOIR010000279.1 GCA_017420625.1 Bacillota bacterium | reverse complement strand
ATTCATCAGATTCTCCAGATCTGCCGGAGTAAATCCTGCAGTGATCTTGGCGATCTTCTCGAGATCGACATCCTCACCAAGAGGTTTCTTTCTGGAATGCACCTTCAGAACTGCAATACGGCCTTTTACATCCGGACGGCCTACAACGACCTGCCGGTCAAAACGTCCCGGACGCATGATCGCAGGATCCAGAATATCGACACGGTTCGTAGCTGCCATGACGATGACACCATAGTTGATGCCGAATCCGTCCATTTCAACCAGCAGCTGATTCAGCGTCTGTTCTCTTTCATCATGTCCGCCGCCAAGACCCGTTCCTCTCTGACGGCCAACTGCATCGATTTCATCGATAAATACAATACTTGGCGCATTTTTCTTGGCCTGTTCAAACAGATCCCGCACACGGGATGCACCGACACCGACGAACATCTCTACGAAATCCGAACCGGAAATACTGAAGAAAGGAACACCGGCTTCTCCGGCAACGGCTTTGGCCAGATAGGTTTTTCCTGTTCCCGGAGGGCCTACCAGCAGTACGCCTTTCGGAATTCTGGCACCCAGCTGGATAAACTTCTGCGGAGCACTAAGGAAGTCCACGATTTCTTTCAGTTCTTCCTTTTCCTCTTCCAGACCGGCTACATCGGCAAATCGGATCGGATTGTTCTCTTTGGTGATCATCTGTGCGTTGCTGCGGCCGAAGTTCATCATTTTACTGTTGCTCGAACCTCCGCCCTGCATGCGGCTCCAGATGAAGAACATGATCATAGCCATGACCGCTGTCATGACAAAGATCGGGAGAATCTCGCTCCAGATGCTGTCCGGCTTCACAGCTTCCACTGTCACCGGAATCGTGCTATATTTCTCTGCCATCATCTGACGGAAAGCTTCGATGTTGGAAATATAGACGGTCTTCTCTACCGTTGTCTTCGTCAGATCGCCGTAATAAAGGACAGCATTGCCCATTTCGGCGGAACCGATCTTGATCGGTTCGATCTCAATTTTCTTAATCTTACCCTGTTCCAGATCCTGCAGAAACTCCTTATCGGTCAGGCGTTCCTTCGAAGAACCGAATCTCATGCCTCCGAAAAACAAAACACCCATGATCACTGCCAGGATCAATACATACAGGATGACACCTCGTCCTGTTTCTTTCAAATCAGTCCTCCTGCTCTACATAACCAACATATGGCAGATTCCGGTATTTCTGACCGTAATCCAGTCCATAACCAACAACAAACTCATCTGCGATTTCAAAGCAGGTGTATTTCACATTGACGGGAACCACACGGCGTGCAGGCTTATCCAGCATGGTAGCGATCTGTACGCTCGCTGCCCCTTTCTTTACCAGATAGGTGCTGAGAAAGCTGAGGGTACGTCCCGTGTCAACGATATCCTCGACGATCAGGACATGCTTGCCTTCGATGTTGTCATCCAGATCCTTCTTGATCTTGACTTCACCGCTGGAGATCAGTTCGTTGCCGTAGCTGGAAAGAACCATGAAATCTATCATAACCGGTACGGTGATACTTTTGGCCAGCTGCATCATAAACATCGCTCCGCCTTTCAGGATGCAGATCATCACGATCTCTTTTCCTTCATAATCACGGCTGATCACTTTGCCGAGCTCAGCGATCTTCTTTTCCAGTGTCTCCTGGTCAATCATCACCTTGATCTGATCTTCTCTCATCATTTCTTTCTCCTTTTTCATAGCATGCTTTGATCATCGATTTCGTTTCTGAGGATATCTTCACATCCTCACTGATCCTTCCTCCGACGATCCACAGCACTTTGTCTCCGGCGCAAAGCAGCACCATTTCATCTCTCTTATGTCTGGGAACATGATCATCCTGCAGGATATCCTGCAGTTTTTTCCTTCCCATTGTCCCATCAGAAAGACGAATCGTCATATAGTCCCCGGCTCTTCTGCCCCGCCATACAGGAAGAGGCTCTCCTTCCGGAAAAGCCAGGATCTTCGTCAGAGAGTCCTTAGGAAAAACAGCTTTCTGCGGATTCGAGACAATCGCTTTGATCTCTTTCTCCTCCAGCCTTCTCACCTGTCCCTTAAGCTGATCCGAAGCAATCGAATGAGGACATTTGTAAATGCAAAGTATATCATAGGACTTTTCTACCGTCAAGCCTTTTGGCAGGACGATTTGCCTTCCTGATTCGCCTTCAAGAAGCGAAAAAAGACTCCTCAGATGTTCATGAGAAATATCTTTGCTAAGTCCCATCTCCTCCAGATATTTAAGCAAAACACGTTTGGAGATGGCCGGAGGATAGCTTAAAAGCCGGGAAACCCTCAGGCCTTTCTCTTCATCGGATCCTGTCTGACAGTTCAAATAGGCTTTCCTGGTCTCCTCTTCCAGGAAGGCAAGATCCTCCCGGATGCTTCCGGCCATCCGGTCAAGTGCCGGTACGATCTGCGGATTATAGGACTTTAGCTGCGGCAGAAGTTCATGCCTGATCCTGTTTCGGGTATAGGATGAATCCAGATTCGTTTCATCCGTGATATAGGAAAGCCTGTTTTCTTTGACATATTCTTCCATCTCTTCTTCTGTCACGTGCAAAAGAGGACGAAAGAGCTTTCCATCCCCAAATTCACTGGAGGAAAGTTCTTTCATACCGCCAAGTCCTTTTAAGGAAGTGCCGCGCAGAAGGTGAAGCAGCACTGTCTCAGCCTGATCTTTCTGATGATGTGCCAGTACAATGACACCGCCCTTCGCTGCCTGGAAAAGCGCCTCATACCGAAGCCGTCTGGCCGCTTCTTCCGCAGAAAGCCCCTGCTTTCTGATCAGCGAAGGAACATCGACATAAACAGCCTGATAAGGGATCTGCCAGGTGTCACATAAGTTTCTGCAGAATGCTTCATCCCGATCGGCTTCCTGCCGCATCCGATGATGAACATGGACTGCTTCCAGAGAAAAACGCATTCCCTGCTTCATAAGCTGATGAAGACAAAAAAGGAGACAGACTGAATCCCGGCCTCCGGACAAAGCCAGTGTAAATACCGGGAGCTTGTCCGGAAACACACGCGAAATAGAATCAGCTGCTTTCTTTTCGAGACTCATGCCACTTTCTCCTTTCTGAAATGTGCGGCGACGGGTGTGCTTCTACAGAAAAACCCGAGCGTCTGCTCGGGATTTCTAATCATCTTTTATTCGATCTGAATCAGGTATTCTCCTGGGAAGAGCAGTCGGAAGCGGTTTCTGGCCATATCTTCCCGATACTGATCGGAGTTGATGTAACTCTGATCGATCTTGTTCAGAAGCGCTTCGGTCTTTGCTTCTTCGATCTCTCTTTCCAACTGAATCTTTTGAGTCTCCAGTGTATCCAGCTCATTCTTCAGAGAAATCGTCTGATAGAAACAGGCACCTAAAAAACCAACTACAAAAAGAAAAGAGAAAAGTCCGGCCAGTACGCCTTTGGTCCTGTTTACAGGTTTTGCCATTTCTTCATAGACGATTTCGTCTTTCTTTTCTTTTCCTGGAAGAACACTCTCGCTTTGTGCACTTTCCAGATCAGCCGGCATTTTCTCCGCAAGTGAAGCGGCAAGCCAATCCTGCTGCGGCTGTTTTCTTGCAGTATTATTTCTGGGCATACGGACATCCTCCTTTCTTCCTGAATTCATATCGCACCTTTCATTGTATCGCAGCCTTCTTGTAAAGTCAAGCTTTTTCAGAGAATCCGATACATTAAGCTGGCTGCTTCCTTCCGGGCATTCTCGCTTATTTCGAGTATTTCCGCCTTCAGATTATTGGTTCCGAACTGAATTTCGATCACATCTCCGATCTTGACTTCTGTTCCTGCCTTGGCCACTTTTCCATTGATCATGACTCTGCCGGCATCACAGGCTTCATTAGCAACCGTCCGTCTTTTAATGATTCGGGAAACTTTCAGATATTTATCCAGTCTCATCATGTTCTCCTGTTTCTTCACTAAATGAAAACCACCGGTATTACCACCGGTGGTTTTTCCGCTCTTTTCAAGCGATATATGCCTGGTTTATCTCAAATCAAGCGTTGATGGCATCTTTCAGGCCACGGCCAGCTTTGAACTTGGGCGCCTTGGAAGCAGCGATCTTGATTTTCTTTTTGGTCTGAGGATTGATTCCGGTGCGGGCGCTTCTCTCAGCAACCTCAAAAGTACCGAATCCAACAAGCTGGATTTTCTCACCCTTCTTCAGGGTCTCGATAACGACATTCTCAAATGCGCCAAGAGCTTTCTCGGCATCCTTTTTGGTAAGTCCAGCATTCTCAGCGATAGCTGCAACAAGTTGTGCTTTGTTCATTGTAGTTCCTCCTTGGTAAATTCGAAAAAATGAATACCATATAGTTATATACGTACTTTTCGCTTTTGTCAAGCATGTTCCCCTATTTTTCACGGTTTTTTCGGGAGATTCTCAGATTTTTGTGCACTTTTACATAGCCTTTACACTGAATGACGCCTTAAACTCGCCGCCTTTTTCAATTTTCTCGATTCCATCCTTTTCGGGAAGCTCTCCCTCAAAATCTTCATAATCAGCCAATCCGAACCAGGGTTCAACACAGGTATAGCAGGCACCGGGCATAGACCAGAATCCCACATACGGGAAGCCAGCCAGGTTTACTTTCACGCCTCTTCCAGTCTTCGGATTATATACGGCCACCTCTTTTGACTTAAAGTTATGGAAAACAAGAGCATCATGATCATAGATATGCTCATCCAGATGGATCGGCGCACCTTCCTTGATATAATCCTTCTCTACTTCACGGCTGAACTGGAATGTCGGTCCCAGAGTAACCCGGTCAAGTGTTTCTTTTTCACTGAACTCAATAATCTGATCACTCACCGGTCCGTCATACAGAAAGCCCGGATGTCCGCCAAGAGAAAAATACATCGGGTCTTCCTGATCTTCGTTTCGGATCAGGTAACTAAAAATAAGCTTTTCACCATCCAGATGATAGCTGACAAAAAAGGTGAATTCAAAAGGATAGATCGCTCTCGTCTCATCACTGGCAGAAAGAGAGAACGTCACATGGGTCTCGCTGGCACTCTCTACCTGAAACAGAGCATCCTGACAAAAACCATGCTGCGGCATATGATAGGTTTTGCCCTGATAGCGCATCTCATAGTTTTTGCAGCGGCCGACAACCGGGAACAAAACCGGTGAATGCCGTTTCCAGACAGCCGGATCCGCATACCAAAGCATCTCACGGGCATGGACCTTGTCATAGAGTCTGGTCAGTTCTGCGCCTTCCGGTTTCAGTTCTGCAAGAAAGAAATCATTTTCGATCCTGATCATCATTTATCGCCTCCAGGTGTTTTGTTGAAATTATAAAGAAGATACTTTATTATCGCATCCATCCTCGTGAAAGTCAACATTGACGAAATACCGTGTTTTATGAGAAAATTAATAGAATTCAACAATAAAAATCAATAGATATATGAGGAAGCAATGGCAAAAAGAAAAAGAAGCAAAAAAACGGGTGCAGGTCTTGTGATCCTGGTCATTTTACTGGTGCTCGCCGCCCTGTTTTTAGGTTATATGATTCTGTCACAAAAAGGACTGATCCCTTCCGTTCCCGCTTTGGATTCTGTTCTGTCCGAGACAGCGGGTGAAACCTCCGGTTTGAAGGAAGCATCATCAGAAAAAGAAGAAGAACCGATCGGCCCATCTGAAGAGGAACCATCACAGGCAGAAGAAGCCTCTGAAGAATCTATAGAAGAAGAATCTGTTTCAGAAGAAGAACTCTCTTCCGAACCGACAGAATCCTTGGAAGAATCTTCCGAAGGAATCGTATCAGAGTCTTCTGAGCTTTCAGAATCTGCGGAAAACACAGAAGAAACTACTGGAGAATCCAGCGAAGAAAGCAGTGAAGAATCCACTGGAGAATCTGCTGAAGAACTGGATATTCCCTATTATTATTACACGGATATCGTTCCGAATATCCTGTCTGCCATCGAGATGGGCAATATGGCAGATATCGCAGTTTACGTTGGTTCTGATGGCCTTCGTCTTTGTCCTACCGGCGTCATGGCGGATGCGGATGTTATCCTGTCTCATGAAGATGTAGAAAACTTTATGGATCTTCCCACCATGAGCTATGGTGTCAGTCCATCCAGCGGCAAAGACCTGATTCTGACACCCGAGGAGTATCTGACACAGT
>JAFOIR010000032.1 GCA_017420625.1 Bacillota bacterium | reverse complement strand
GAGATGATGGAGAACATGATGATAAACAGGCTGATGTAGGTATTGTCGGTGCCCACGGCCCCCACGGCATAGTCGCCTTCGGAGGAGAGCATCAAAGTATCCACCATACCTGCCAACATCATGAACAGAGTCTCAAAAAACAATGGGAAGAAAAGCTGATGGAGTTTTTTTCGTTGTACGGTCATAAAGGGAACTCCTTTTGGGCATGGGATATGTTCTTTCTATTTGCATTATACACTTGCCTATGGTATAATTCTCCTACAATTACACTGTATTTCTAACACGATCCTATTTTTCAGGAAGGAGGGGCCGCAAGTGGACGAAAGATTGCTTCACGAAACCAAAATTCACGGCACTGTAGAATTTCCCTTTGCAGTGTATCTGGGCCGGGTCCCAGAGTACATCACTGCATTTCCCCGCCATTGGCACGAGGAAGCGGAACTGATCTACGTAACCGCCGGCCGACTGAATGTATCGGTCTGGGTCCAGAACTACTTGCTGGAACCGGGGGATATTGTCATTGTTCTCCCTCACGCCATCCACGCTATCGAACAAGCCCAGTCCGAGAAGGCGGAGTATTATAATATTATGTTCAATTTTTCGCTTTTGGGGGAGGACCGTCTGGCAGAGAAGTATCTGAAACCCTTTTTGACACACGAAAAGAATGTCAATTGTATGGAACCGGCAGGATCGGAGCTGAATCTGAAACTGAAGCCGCTGCTGGAAAGCCTCATCGAGCATCGTAACGACAGCTATTCCACTCATGAATATCTGGTTAAATCCAATCTGCTGATGGTGATGCATCTGCTTAATCAGCATTGCGTGGAGACCGGGGAGAAGGATCTGGCACTTCATATGACTTACGACCGGCTAAAACCGGCTCTGGATTGGGTCCAGCTTAGCTATGCCATGGATACACCGGTGCAATATGTGGCTGATTTGTGTGGATTTTCCACCAGCTATTTCATGAAGCTGTTCAAGGATCTGATGGGCACGGGATTTACCGCTTACCTGAATAATTACCGGCTGGAGCTGGCTGCATATCAGCTTGCTGTTGAGGATCTGAATGTGATTGAAGTGGCATCAAACTGTGGTTTTAACAACCATTCCTATTTCACCCGGGCCTTCGTGAAAAAATACGGCATGACCCCAGTGAAATACCGGAAATCATGTCAGCACCGGTAAACATACAAAACGGGTAGCCATTGACTGCTTGAATAGCTTGGAAGTCACGAAAAGCCGTAGCCTTCAGTGGTATAGACAGCTGCGTCCGGGCATTCTGCGCCGGAGAAACGCACGAGCCAGTCTGACAGGGTGTAGCTCAGCCTTTTGGTGGAGGGTCCAGCGTCCAGGAAAGGAAGCCCAAGCTTTCCAGGTCCCGCAGCACGTCGAGCGCCGCGTCCCGCCGCCTGAGGCCCAGGATAGCCTTGAGACCGACAATCCCGCCGACCCACATTCCGGGTACGACGGGATTGTCATATCCACAGTAGTGCCCTTCGCCCTTGCGAAAGGCCGCACGCGCTGCCAGACGCATCCAGGCTCCCATGAGTCCCTTGCCGCCGGGAACCTTGTTCCGGGGCAGCTTGACCCAGGGATATTTCAAAAGACATTTCATTGCGGGTTGCTTCCTTTCTTTGAATACGTTATAATAAGATCAAATTTACAAATCGGGATTTATGGAGGAACTCTAAATGCAATATAGCATTATACCTGTCTGCTGTGGGACGCGGATATGCGCTATGACAACGGAAGGTGGCGTTTTTTCAAGTTCAACGGGCAAACAAAATGGGTTGAACAGCTTCCTACCAGCGAAACCAGGCAAGAACCGATCATATTTCTGCTGAATGAATAAAAGGAGGAAAAAAGGATGCTTTGCAAAAAATATCAGGAGCAGCTTCGCTGGGTGATTTATCAAATTTATCCCCGCAGCTTTATGGACAGCAATGGCGATGGTATTGGTGATCTGCAAGGGATCATTCAGAAATTGGATTATCTGAAAGATTTGGGCGTGAACGCTGTCTGGATATGCCCCTGCTATAAAAGCCCTAACGATGATAATGGCTATGACATTTCAGATTACCGGGATATCATGGATGAGTTTGGCACCATGGAAGATATGGATGCGCTGATCACAGCGCTCCATGCCCGGGGTATGAAGCTGATCATGGATTTGGTGCCGAATCATACCTCCACTTCCCACCGCTGGTTCCAGGAATCCCGGAAGGGAAAAGATAATCCTTACAGCGATTTTTATTATTGGTTCGATGAAATTCCCAATGATTGGGAATCTGAATTCCGAGGCAGCGCATGGGAATATGATTCTGTACGGGGCCAGTATTATTTGCATTCTTTTGCTGTCAGCCAGGCCGATTTGAACTGGAACAATCCAGCCGTTGTAAAGGCCATGCAGGACACAGTGGACTTCTGGATCGAAAAAGGTGTGGACGGCTTCCGTATCGACGTTATCGATATGATTTCCAAAGACTTCAGCAAAGAGTATAATGGGTTCGGACCCAGGCTTCATGAATTTATACACGATCTCTTTGGCCGGGAAAAGGCAGCGCACCTCTTTACCGTTGGAGAAAGCGACGTTCATGATATCAATGAAATGATTCGACATTGCGCTGCGGATCGCGGGGAACTGAGCACGCTGTTCCTGTTCGACCATATGGAGTGCGGACGGATCGATAAGTTTACCCCCAAGCAGGATAGCTTGAAAACATTGAGGAATCATCTGATTCATTGGCAGCAGGAAACAGAGAAATATGATTTGCTTCACAGTCTGTTTACAGATAATCATGATCAGCCGCCCATGATTTCCCGGATTGGCAACGACCGTGAGAAACGCTATGAAGCGGCTACTGTGATGGCTGCTATGCTTTATTTACTGAAAGGAGTTCCCTTCATTTATCAGGGCCAAGAGATCGGCATGCCTGCAGCCAACTACGATCGTATTGACTGTTTTGACGACATTGAAAGCGTCAATACATACAAAGAATTCTGTAAAACAATGACCCCCGAAGAAGCGCTGCGAAAGATCAATTTTGGCAGCCGTGACAACGCCCGTCATCCCATGGCGTGGAGCAATGGGGCAAACGGTGGTTTCTCCACAGGGAAGCCCTGGATCGCGCTGCATTCCCGGTATCAGGAAATCAATGTAGAAGGGGATTTGGCTGCCGATCGATCCGTATATCGATTCTACCAGGCTTTGCTGGCACTTCGCCGTTCAAACGATGCGTTTCTGAATGGAGATTTGGAAGTGATCTCTTCGGCCGATGATCCTTATTTCATTTTTGCCAGAAAATTGGGAAATGAAAGATGGGTGGTTGTTTGCAATTTTGAGAGTGAGCAGCAGATTAAGCTTCCGTTCCAATGTGAAAAGCCCTCTCTCGCCAACCTGAATCGAGAAGCGATTGATGGCAAATATGCGTCCTATGAATGTGCGGTGGCAAAATGCATTCTGCGGAGCCCGGCGGCCACAGTTGCGGTTTGCGAACGGCCGGTTTGCGGCATAAACGGCCGCATATTTATACGGAAATTTTCCTCTGGGGGTTGACGTCGGGACCCTGTCGGCGTGGATACCATGCGTTGAAGGTGACGATGAGCTTATCGCGGATAAGCTCAATGCGATCACAGATTTAAAGATAGATTTTGAAGATGCGATCTGATTGACGCGCTGTGGTATGGGGCGGTGATGCCTGGGCAGGTATTGGAGCAGGCCGGTGAAAAGCAGAAGGCCCTGGCGCGGCTGATGGAGCGGAACCGGGCGGAGCTGGCGGCGCTGCACCCGGAGGCCGGGGCCATTCTCGAAAAGCTGGAGGGCAACCAGGCGGAGCTTCGGGACTACGAGGCCCGGCTGGTCTTCCGTAGCGGCTTCCGCCTGGGCATGCAGCTTGCCGCAGAAGCCCTGACCAACCAACCGGAGCTCTATGAGGAGTAGCTGTCTCAGAATTGGGTAAAGCGGCGTTGGCCCATGATAAACTAGTACTCTGTAAATTCTAAATCTTTATGATGGGGTATAGATGCTTCAGCTTGGTCCTGGCGTCATCGGCGGTGAATTGCCAGTCCACACCTTTCTGCGCGGCGTTTCTTGCAGCAGCCCACGGTTCGAGCAATCTT
>JAFOIR010000278.1 GCA_017420625.1 Bacillota bacterium | reverse complement strand
TGTGATATCAGTACTGCACTCGATAAAGCTGTCAAAGTCGGTGCACAGGGACTTCAGGTCTACGCTACCTATGGTGAGATGAGCCCGGAAGTGCTGGTCGGTGAAAAACGCGCTGCTTTCAAGCAGTCTGTTGCCGATCACGGTCTGGCTATTTCTGCCCTTTGCGGTGATCTGGGTGAAGGTTTTGTGAATCCCAAGAGAAATCCCGAACTGATCGAGCGTTCCAAACGGATCCTCGATATGGCTGTTGAACTTGGCACCAATGTCGTTACGACTCATATCGGTGTCGTTCCGACCGATCCTCGTCATCCCCGTTATGCTATCATGCAGGATGCCTGCGGTCAGCTGGCTGAATACGCCGATTCTCTGAATGCACATTTTGCGATCGAGACCGGCCCTGAGACCGCTATGAATCTGCGTGTATTCCTGGATGGACTGCATTCTACCGGTGTAGCTGTCAATCTTGACCCTGCCAACTTTGTCATGGTCACCGGAGATGATCCGGTTCGTGCCGTCTATACCCTGAAAGAGTATATCGTACATACTCACGCAAAAGATGGTATCCAGTGCTTCGCAGAAGATCCGATCGTCGTCTACAGCGGCCACAGCGCAGAAGATTCGATCGTCACCTCCCCCGCTTTCCTGGAGACTCCTCTTGGCGAAGGCGCTGTCGATTACGACCGCTACCTGAAAGCGCTGGAAGATATCGGATACAAAGGCTATCTGACCATCGAGCGTGAAGTTGGCGATGATCCGGAAGGCGATATCGCCAAAGCTGTTAAATTCCTGAAAGCGTACTATTGATCTGTCAATCATATAAAAACAAAAAGGAGTGATTCCCATGGACAAAGTAAAAGTTGCTATCATCGGTACCGGTACGATTTCCAACGAACATATCGTAGCCTACCAGAACAACCCGAATGTAGATCTGTATGCCTTCTGTGATCTGGATGAAGCCAAGGTCAAAATGATGGGAGAAAAATACGGTGTGACCCGTCTGTATACCGATGAAGAGACCATGCTCAAAGAGCTGCCTGAAATCGATGCAGTCAGTGTCTGCGTATGGAACTCCAATCACATGCCCTGCACCATCATGGCGCTCAACTATGGCAAACATGTTCTGTGCGAGAAGCCAATGGCTACCAGCGCAGAAGAAGCTCGCAAAATGAAAGAAGCCGCCGATAAGGCAGGCAAGCTTCTTATGATTGGTTTCGTCCGTCGTTACGGCAACGATACTCAGATCTTCATGGATTTCAAGAACAGCGATTACTTCGGAGAAATCTACTGGGCGAAGGCACAGTATATCCGACGCAACGGCAACCCCGGCGGCTGGTTCGGTGAAAAAGCCAAATCCGGCGGCGGCCCCCTGATCGACCTCGGTGTTCATGTTATCGACCTGACCCGCTATATGCTTGGTAATCCCAAACCGGTCTCTGTCTATGGTGCAACCTTCCAGAAACTGTTTGACCGCCGCAACCTGAAGACTCCGAAGGGATATGTTTCTTCTTCTCATACCGATCATGATATCTGTGATGTCGAAGATGCTGCCACCGCAATGATCCGTTACGACAACGGTGCTGTGGTACAGGTTGAAGTCTCCTTCTCCCTGAATGTTGAGAAAGAGTCCGGCATCATCGAGCTCTACGGCACCAAAGGCGGCGCCAAGATCGATCCCGAACTGAAACTGATCTCTGAGGCAAACGGTTATATGACTGATACTACTCTGAAAGCCCGCACGGCCATGAATATGGGTGTGATCTTCCGCAACGAAATCAATCATTATATCGACTGCATCATGAACGGTACTCCCTGCAAATCTCCTGCAGAAGACGGTATCACCCTGATGGAGATCCTGGACGCGATCTTTGAATCCGCCCGCACCGGTCATGAAGTTCTTTTAAATCAATAAGAAGAGGTAATTAAGCTATGATGAAAGTAGCTGTCAGTTCCTATAGTTTCTCCCAGGCTTACCGCAGCGGCAGGATCACTCTTTTTGATTCGATCGCAAAAGCCAAGGAAATGGGATTTGAAGGATTTGAGGTTGTCGATTTCAACTTCAAGACATCCTGTCCCGAAGGAAAATCTCTGGAAGACTATGCCCGCGAGATCAAGGCAGAAGCAGATCGTGTCGGTATCGTAATCACGAATTACACGGTCGGAGCTGATTTCCAGAACCGAGATACGGCGGAGGAAGTGGAACGCGTCAAGAAGGAAGTCGATATTGCAGTGATTCTTGGTGCATCCGGTATGCGTCACGACGCAGCTTCCTGGGATCGCAGCAAGAAATATGAAAGCTTTGATCATGCACTGCCCCGCATGGCTGAAGGCATCCGTCAGGTCGCAGAATATGCTGCTTCCAAGGGCGTACGCACTATGAGCGAAAACCATGGTTTCTTTGCACAGGATGCACTGCGTGTTGAAAAACTGATGAATGCTGTCGGACATCCGAATTACGGCTGGCTCGTTGACATGGGCAACTTCACCTGCGCCGATGAGAATCCTTTCACCTCCGTTGGCATTGCTGCTCCCTATGCGGTTTATGTTCATGCCAAAGATTTCATCATCAAACCGGCTGATGGCCCGAATCCCGGCAAATTCTTCTTCAAGTCCCGCGGTGGCGCTTATCTTCGCGGCACGATCGTAGGCCAGGGCAATGTCCCGGTAAAGGCTTGCCTGGCTGCGCTCAAAAATAATGGCTATGACGGATATGTAGCGATCGAATTCGAAGGTATGGAAGATTGCTTCCTTGCACTCGAAGCCGGCCTTGAAAATCTGAAGAGATATATTGCTGAGTTGGAAAACTAAACTGATTCGTCCCTGATCCAGATCTCTCCGGAACATGGTTCTGATTCAATATTCAAACGACCATTTTCGGATTGAAGGATACGGCCGGAAAAAACTCCGACATATCTTCCCCACCCCATATCAGGGATGTTGATCCACGCACGCTGTTCATCGTTATTGACGGTGATCAGCGTGCTTTTTTTATCCAGTGTTCTGGCAAAAGCATACTGTCTGGTGGTAAGGAATAATTCCTGATAGGATCCATAGGAAAGCGTTCTTTGTTCCTGTCGGATATGTCCCAGTTTGCAAAGAAGGTTTGTCATATCATTAGAATGCATAGAAGAAAGATCCAGTGAAGGGCGAAGCGAATCATCCGATCCTCTCTCCTTCCTTCCGTCGATGCCATACTCCGATCCATAGTAAACAGAAGGCACACCGGGCAGTGTATACAAAAGTATATGTACCGGAAGCATATGATCTTTATTGTTTAATTTCGTATGGATACGTTCTACGTCATGATTATCGACAAAATTATATAAACCTGTTACGCTGCCGCCTCTTTGATCCAGCAGACGTTTCACCGTATGCGCGATCTCGAAGTAATTATGATCGTTATGACCGGAATATAGTGCTTTATGCAGATGATAATTGGTCACCGCATGAAGCATCTCCGGATTGACCCAACGGTTATACTCTCCGTGAATGACTTCTCCCATCAGGTAAAAATCCGGTTTGACAGTTCCGGCCATAGAGCGAAGCATTTTCATAAAATCGAACTGCAGTACATCCGCAGCATCCAGACGCAGTCCATCAATATCGAATTCCCGCACCCAGAAACGAATCACATCGGCAATATAATCCTTGACAGCCGGATTCCACTGATTCAGCTTGACCAGCAGATCATATCCACCCCAGTTATCATAGGAGAACCCGTCGTTATAGGAATTATTATTCCAGTAATTGACGTTGCAGTACCAGTCTTTATAAGGTGAATTCTCCCGATTCTTCTTAAGATCCTGGAATGCAAAGAAATCCCTTCCGGTATGATTGAAGACACCATCCAGAATCACCTTGATACCTTTTTTATGAGCATAGGCGATCAGATCGGTCAGATCTTCATTAGTTCCCAGTCTGGAATCGACCGTATAATAATCAGTCGTTTCATATCCGTGTCCGACAGACTGAAACAAAGGACCAAGATAAAGAGCCGTAAAACCGAGGTCCTTGATATGGTCGATCCATGGTTTCAAAAGAGGCAGCCGATGTACCGGTGCTTCATAATGATTCTGTTTGGGAGCATTTAAAAGTCCTATGGGATATATATGATAAAAGATCGCTTCGTCGTACCAAGCCATATTGATAACCTTTCTGGTTTTCTTATAAAATCGTCCTTCGAATCATAGAAGCCAGCTGATCGGTTTCTTTTTTCCTGCCTGAAGCCGCATAGGTGCCGATAATATAAACAGGCCGGATCAGTCTTCGGATCGAGACCTTTCGTCGGAGATTACCGCCGGCTCCATAAGTATCCAGCATCGAGCGGCAGATCTCCTCATCTCCGATATCCATAAAATCAGCGGCTTCATCCAGGTACAGCATTTCACTGAAATCGATAATGCCAACGTTCAGCTGATCATCCACCACAATATTGCCGCTTGAAAGATCTCCATGCGATAAAACCATCTTCTCGCCGCAGCCTCGCAGCTCAGATGGCATCTCCCGCATCATCAGATCATCGATTTTTTTGAGTTCAAAAGGAGAGAAATATTCCCGCAGTGTCGGAATACTATACTCATAGCGCTGCTGCCATATATCGATCTCCGAGGCGAGAGAATAAGGCTGTGCCTGATCGCACTTTGCCTGATGAAGAATTATCAGACATTCGCCAAGCTGCATACCTATCTGATCCTTTTGTGTCGAAGTAAGTGTCAGGTTTTCCAGATTATTTCCAATAATACCGTAAAGACCAATATAACTGTAATCCGGGCTGGTCCACCCTACCTTCTGCACTTTGACAGGAAGAGAAAGCGTCCCGATGAAATTCAGCATCTGCTCCTCGATCCCGTAATCTGCATTTTCTTCTTTCTTGAACTTAAATACGATCTTCCCGTTTTCTATCAGATAGGCCCGACTCAAAAATCCATCGTCTCGTTGTTCGATCTTGGCAGGATCACTGCCGGTCAAACGGCAGATAATCGAAATTTCTTCATTCGGATTCATCATTACTGGTAGTTTGAACAGATGCTTTCCGGATTCTGTCAGGATGGGCAATATAAAGCTCTGCATCCCTGACAGCTGTCTCGATCTGATCGACTACTTCCGGATAAAGCTTCTTTTCATCTTCTTCAATATCCGCCAGCTTCGGCTGTGTCGTCGGATGTTTGGCTACAAAGATCGTACAGCAGTCTTCATACGGAAGGATCGAGGTCTCAAAGGTATCGATCTTTCGTGCGATCTCCACGATCTCCTGCTTATCAAAAGCAATGACCGGACGATAAACCGGCATATGACAAACTGCATTGGTGCAGTACATGGAAGCCAGGGTCTGTGAAGCGACCTGGCCGACATTCTCTCCGGTGATCAGAGAATCCGCGCCTTCTTTTTCTGCGATCTTTTCGGCGATCAGCATCATCATGCGCCTCATGATGATGGTCAGCTTCTCATGATGACACTTTTCATAAATAGCGAGCTGAATCTCTGTAAAAGGAATCACATAGACAGGGATCGGTCCTGCATAGCGGCTGACCAACCGGGCCAGTTCCAGAACCTTTTCCTTCGCTCTCTCACTCGTATATGGGTGAGCGTGTAAATAGACAGCACAAAGACGGATCCCGCGTCTTGCCATCATCCATCCGGCGACCGGTGAGTCAATACCGCCGGAAAGAAGCAAAGCGCATTTTCCGCCGGTTCCGACCGGAAGACCGCCTTGTCCTTTGATTTCTTTTCCATAGATGTAGACCTGATTGCGCAGTTCGACAAACAGTGTGACTTCCGGTTCGTGAACGTTGACTGTCCAGGAAGGGACCTCATCCAGTACGATCGCGCCGACTTCTGCGGCTACTTCCATACTGTTCATAGGATAATGCTTATTGGCTCGCTTACAGATAACTTTGAAAGTATGCGGCTCATCAAATTCTCTCTTGACATACTCGGCCATCTTCCTGCCAAGAAAATCGATCTGATCTTCATCCAGAACATCGACCGGACAGATCCGCAGAATGCCAAAGACATAGGTCAGCTTTTCACAGGCTTCCCGGATCCATTCTTCGCCTTCCTTCTCATCTGTAATGTTATCCGGCAGACTGATATACAATCTTCCCTGCTCTTTCCGGATCGCAGATTCTCCCATTCCTTTAAGTGCGATATGGATGTCCTTGATCAGAACATTTTCAAATTGCGCACGATTATTACCTTTGAGGACGATCTCCCCATATTTGATCAGTATTCCTTTTTTCATTCTCTGACCTTTCGTTTATTTCCTTCTGAACCGGCGCAGCATCGGCAGGATCTTTACGACTGCATCCACAAACGCATCGGCATCTTCCAATGTACTGTAACGACCAAAACTCAAGCGGATCGATTCATCCATCTGTGCAGCAGAGAGGCCCAAAGCATGAAGAGATGGACTCTTTTCGCTTGGATTATTTGAGGAGCAGGCAGATCCCGAACTCACAAATATGTTATAATCTTCCAATGCATGCAGCAGTACTTCTGAACGGACGCCATCAAAGCGAAGATTCAGAATATGAGCAGCCGCTTCCTCCGGATCGGGACCGTTGACATGAACGCCATCCACTTCTTTCATCAGCCTCTCAAGCAAATGTCGTTTGATTTCCTGCATTCGGGAGAGGATCTGTTCTCTTTCTTTCCACATGATTTGTGCAGCAAGGCCAAATCCTGCTATATATGGGACATTCTCTGTGCCGGAGCGAAAATGGGATTCCTGTCCACCACCCAAGATCAGACTCGGCAGCGAAAAACCGCGCTTGATATACAGAACCCCAATACCCTTCGGGCCATTGATCTTATGGGCACTGGCACTGATAAAATCGATCCCCCAACGTTCAGGGAAAACAGGATACTTGGCAAAGCTTTGTGTAGCATCGACATGAAAAAGCGTCCCGGGATTCTTTCTCTTGATAAGACGAGCCATCTCCTCCAGTGGCTGGATTACACCGGTCTCATTATTGATGTGAAGCGCGGTAAGTAGAATTGTATCGTCCCGCAGCTTTTCTTCCAAAGAGTCCAGCTTGATTTTTCCGGTCTCATCCACTTCGATTTGTTCGATCTCAAATCCTTCATGAAACAGTTTTTTCAGATTTTCGGATGTGGCTGAATGCTCTCCGGGTGTCGTCAGGATGTGTTTTCCCTGATGAATGCGGCGGCTGGTTACACCCTGCAGGACAGACGTTGTGCTTTCCGTTGCACAGGAAGTGAAGAAAACAGCCTTAGGATCACATTTTAAGATATCTGCGATCTGCTTTCTGGCTGTTTGTATATACTTCTCTGCTTCCTGTCCTTTCCGGTGAAGAGAGGAAGGGTTTCCGTAATCCTCTGTCAGAACCTGATGGATCAACGCAGCAACTTCCGGTAAAACTCTGGTCGTCGCTGCATTATCCAGATAATGTTCACTTTGCATGCTCTTTCCTTTATCTATCAATTCATTTGATCATATTCATAGAGAATCAGCGCTGCCGCGATCATGCCGGCTGTCTCTGTCCGAAGAATTCTCGGGCCAAGTGTAACAGCCTGTCCGCCGGAAGATAAAATCATCCTGATCTCTTCTTCGGAGAATCCACCTTCCGGGCCGATGAACAGCGCAATCTTTTCAGGCTTTGGATCTTTGGATCGAAGAATCGATTTCAGCGCATTTTTCTTTTCTGCTTCATAGCAGACCAGCACCAGATCATTCTCCTTTACTGCCTGTTCGATCGCTTTGGTAAAAGCAAGTATAGATCGGACAGCAGGAATATTGCCGCGTCCGCTCTGTTTGGCGGCACTTTCTGCAATCTTATTCCAACGTTCCAGTTTACCGCTGGCTTTTTTAGTATCCAGGTGAACGATCGTCCGACTGCTTTCAAATGGGACAAACTCATGAATCCCAATCTCAGTTCCTTTTTGAAGGATGAGTTCCATTTTATCTGCTTTCGGAAGCCCCTGATAAAGGGTAATACGAACAGATGATTCGGCAGCAGAAGTTACCTTTTTGATTACTTTACAGATGATTTGAGACTCATCTCTGGCAATCTCCAGAATCTGGCAAAGATAGTCGGTATTTTTCCCGTCACAGATTTCGATCTGATCGCCTTTCGCCTTTCGAAGGACATGCAAAAGATGATGAGTATCTTTATGAATAACGATATAATTTCCCTGTACATCTTCCCTTGTAACAAAGAATTTAGGCATATTATTTTCCTCCGAGACGGCTCAGAAAAGCAGTCCAGCTGCCTTTGTTCTCTTCTTTCAGGATCACGTATCCTGCCTCGACCAATGCATTTTTAACATCTTCGGCTCTCTCCCGGATAATTCCGGAAGTAATGAACAAGCCGCCATTTTTCAGCAGCCCTTTGGCTTCCGGTACCAGATCGATGATGACATCGGCAATGATATTGGCAACGATCAGATCTGCGTGAAGATCCTGGAAAGCCGGAACATCGGTCAGATCGCCCTTAAAGACAGATGTGACATCTTCAACATGATTCTTCTGGACATTTTCTTTCGCCACCAGCACAGCATTGGGATCAAGATCCGAACAGATGACTTTCTTAGCACCAACTTTGGCGGCAACGATTCCCAAAATACCACTGCCGCATCCGATGTCCAGTACGGTATCACCTGATTGAACGGCTTCTTCCAGCATGGCCATACACATAGATGTTGTTTCATGCGTTCCTGTCCCAAAGGCCATACCAGGGTCGATATGAAGCACGATATCATCCTCTTGGGGTTCTGGTTCGATCCAGGAAGGAACCACATAAATATGATGACCCAGATGGAAAGGCTGATAGTACTTCTTCCACGCATTCATCCAGTCTTCTTCCGCTGTCATGGAAGTTTCGATCTTTCCTGAACCGATGGGAAGATATTCCGCTATCTCATGAAGCGCTTCACGGATCTTCAGCACCATCTCCTCCAGTGCCGTTGGATCCTTGATCACTTCCGTGCTGAAATAACAGCGCATCAGGACTTCATCACGAGACAGATCTTTCAGAAGATCTTCATCGATATAGTCCCAGCTTTCGGGCGTTTTTTCCTGCTCCAGAATATCTTTGGGATCAAAGATCTCAACTCCGCCAGCGCCTAATTCCATAAAGGCATAGCTGATCGCTTCTACTGCTTCTGTAACGGTATGAACGGTGATCTGATGATAATTCATGAAGATTTGTCCTTATCTGATGAAAATTCTGGTATAACATTCTTATTATAAAGCGTATGATGAAAAAAGGCAATAAAAAGCGGCGGAAAGTCATCCGCCGCTTTCTAAATTAATCAAAAGCATCTTTCATCTTTTTAAAGAACGAGCTTTTTGTCTGTCCGTTTCCTGTGGGATTATCACCCATCGTACGTGCAAACTCTCTTAGTTTGGTCTTCTGTTCCTCAGTCAGTTTACGCGGAACTTCAACCATAACGGTGACATAAAGATCACCTTTCTGAGAAGGATTTCGAAGATATGGAACTCCTTTTCCTCTCAGACGAAAACGAGTGCCAGGCTGTGTTCCGGGTTCCAGCGTATATTTGACCTGACCATCCAGCGTTTTGATCGTCAGTTCGTCACCAAGTGCCGCCTGCGCATAGGAAATCGGAACGATACAGTAAAGATCATATCCTTCTCTGGAGAA
This sequence comes from Bacillota bacterium, assembly GCA_017420625.1. The sequence goes on along the minus strand of JAFOIR010000278.1, from coordinate 3,761 downwards.
TACTTCATCCGGAGTAACCGAAACGGTAATATACAGATCGCCATTTGGTCCGCCATTGGCACCAGGTTCTCCTTTTCCGGACATTCTGACACTTTGTCCTTCATCAATACCCGCGGGGATACTGACTTCATAAGTCTTACGAACTTTGATCTTTCCCGTGCCGGAGCAGTTTCCGCATTTGTCTTTAATATACTTACCCGTACCGCCGCAGTTGGAGCAGACTCGCTCATTGATCATCGTACCAAACATAGTCTGCTGCTGAACTCTCTGACGTCCGGAACCTTTACATACAGAACATGTTTCCGGACTGGTACCTGGTTTAGCACCGGAACCGTTACAGGTCGGACAATTGTCATAGACCCATAGATCGACTTGTTTCTTGCATCCGAAGGCAGCGTCCCGGAAAGAAATGTTGATTCTTGTCTGGACATCGTTACCCTGGGTAGGTGCATTCGGATCCCGACGTCTGGAGCCGGAACTAAAGAAATCACTGAAGCCTCCAAAGCCGCCCATCGAACCGAACAGATCTCCGAAAATATCGCTGAAATCGGAATAACTGTAGCTTGGGCCTCCGGTCTGATCAAACGCGGCATGTCCGAACTGATCGTACTTAGCTCTCTTCTCCTTATCGGAAAGAACTGCATACGCTTCCGAGGCTTCTTTAAATTTCTCTTCGGCTTCTTTATCACCCGGATTTACATCCGGGTGATACTTTTTCGCCAATTGACGGTATGCCCGCTTTAATTCCTGCTCAGTGGCCGTCTTTTCGACTCCGAGCACTTCATAGTAATCTCTTTTTTCAGCCATTTAGTTCTTCATTAAACCTCTTTGAAATCAGCATCGACAACATCATCCGGACCATTTCCGCCCTGATGTCCACCGGCATTTCCGCCGCCGGCATTTCCGCCGAAACCACCGGCGCCACCGCCGAAGCCGCCCTGTCCTTCAAATGGATTTCCCTGCTGACCCTGTGCACCCTGTGCACCGCCATTTTGCTGATACAGTTTGGTAGCCATGTCATTCAGTGCTTTGGTCAGTGCTTCAGTCTGTGCTTTGACTTCAGAAACTTCCGATTCAGAGATATTCGGATTATTCTTATGTCTGTCGACCAGTGTCTTCAGTTTGGAAACTTCCTGATCAATGCGGGTCTTGTCATCGGAAGGAACTTTGTCGCCCAGCTCCTGAACAGATTTCTCAGCCTGGAATACCATGGCATCTGCTTCATTGACTGCGTCGATTGCTTCTTTCCTCTTCTTGTCTTCACTTGCATACTGCTCAGCTTCTTTTACAGCCTTGTCGATCTCAGCATCAGACAGGTTGGTGGAAGCTGTGATGGTGATCTTCTGCTCTTTACCGGAGCCAAGATCCTTTGCCGTTACATTAACGATACCATTGGCATCGATATCGAAGGTAACTTCGATCTGCGGAATTCCACGAGGAGCTGCCGGGATTCCGTCCAGACGGAACTTTCCGAGTGTCTTGTTGTCGCGAGCCAGCGGACGCTCACCCTGAACAACATGGATATCGACAGCTGTCTGATTGTCATCCGCCGTGGAGAAGACCTGAGACTTCTTGGTGGGGATCGTTGTATTTCTTTCGATCAGAGGTGTAGCTACACCGCCCATGGTCTCGATTCCCAGGGTCAGAGGAGTAACATCCAGTAGCAGGATATCACCGGAACCAGCTTCACCAGAAAGCTTTCCGCCCTGAATAGCAGCACCAACGGCGACACACTCGTCCGGATTCAGAGTCTTGGAAGGCTCTTTACCGGTCAGAGACTTGACCGCTTCCTGAACTGCCGGCATACGGGTGGAACCACCGACCAGCAGAACTTTACCGAGTTCGGATGCCTGAATGCCGGCATCTCTCAGTGCGTTGATAACAGGTGTTTTGGTTCTTTCCAGCAGATCATGAGTCATACGTTCAAACTCAGAACGAGTCAGACGTACGGACAGATGTTTGGGACCTTCTTCCGTTGCAGTGATATATGGGATATTGATGTCAGTCGTGGTCATGTTGGACAGCTCTTTCTTTGCGGTCTCTGCGGCATCTTTCAGACGCTGCATCGCCATCTTGTCAGCTGACAGATCCACGCCTTCGGTTTTCTTGAATTCGCTTACCAGATAATCGATGATTCTCTGATCAAAGTCATCACCGCCCAGATGATTGTCACCGCTGGTTGCCAGAACTTCGATAACGCCTTCACCGATATCGATGATCGAAACATCGAAGGTACCGCCGCCAAGGTCATAAACCATGATCGTCTGTTCTGCTTCATTATCCAGTCCGTAAGCCAGTGCAGCTGCGGTAGGCTCGTTGATGATACGTTTAACATCCAGACCAGCGATACGACCGGCATCTTTGGTTGCCTGACGCTGTGCATCATTGAAATAGGCTGGAACCGTGATAACCGCTTCCGTAACAGGTTCGCCAAGATATGCTTCTGCATCCGCTTTCAGCTTCTGCAGGATCATAGCGCTGATCTCCTGGGGAGAATAGACTTTTCCATCGATACTGACACGATGATCAGTACCCATTTCACGTTTGATGGAACGAACGGTCTTGTCCGGATAGGAAACGGCCTGACGTTTTGCCAGATCGCCGACCAGACGCTCACCGGTCTTGCTGAAAGATACGATAGAAGGCGTTGTGCGGCTGCCTTCCGGATTAGTGATAACAACAGGCTGTCCGCCTTCCATTACGGCGACACAGGAGTTGGTAGTTCCAAGGTCAATTCCTACTATTTTGCTCATGATAAATTCCTCCGTATATTTGAATGGTTGATTAATTGGCTACTTTTACGAGAGCAGCCCGAATCAGGCTGTCTCCCATCAGATATCCTTTTTGGAAAACCGCTGCGACTTCGCTCTCGCCATATGCTTCATCATCGACATGCTGCATGGCTTCATGAAAATGCGGGTCGAAGGTCTCTCCTAAAGGATCGATCTGCTTGATACCGGATTTTTCCAGCATCGCAAGCAGTTGATCGTGCGTCATCTGAACACCTTTGACAAAGTTATCTTCCGGATCCTGCGCGGCTACGCGTGCTCTTTCCAAATTGTCGATGACCGGAAGCAGATTCTCCACGATGTGTTTCACACCGTTGTCAAAGGACTGTGCTTTCTCTCTGGTCGTTCTCTTGCGGTAATTGTCAAACTCCGCCATGTTCCGAAGAAGACGGTCCTGAAGATCTTTTACCTTGGCTTCCGCCTCCTCCGCTCTTTTTGCTTCCTTCAGAAGCGCTTCTTCCTGAGGATCTGCTTCCTGCTCAGTCTCTTCCTCTTCGGGTAAAGCTTCGTCAGACTCTTCTGCTTCCGCTTCTTCAGTCTGTTCTTCGGGAAGGTTTTCCTCCAGGATCTCATCCTGCAGATTAGGTTTGTCTTCCATTCGTGTCCTCCTGGGTAATCGGTTTATATCCGCTGCCTGGTGAGAAGAGATCCGGGAAATCCTGCATCAATCCTTCCAGTGCGGAGACAACTTTTTGATAATCCATTCGCATTGGACCGACGACACTGATTGTACCGATCGTTCGGTCTCCATAGCGATAATTGGCTGTTACGATACTGCAGTCATGCAGCTGTTCGATCTGGTTTTCTGTTCCGATTCGAATTTTCAGACCCGGTCCGGTCGTTTTTTCTTCTGTACTGATCAGATGAAGAATCTGATCTTTCTGCTCCAGAAATTCCATCAGGGATCTGGCTCTTGCTATATCTGAAAACTCCGGGAAACTCAGGATATTCGTCGTACCGGATGTAAAGACA